>JAUPKT010000463.1 GCA_030837305.1 Thermodesulfobacteriota bacterium | reverse complement strand
CTGGCTACAGGCCAACAGGGGAGTATCTTTTGAAGAGATCGCCAGCCGGATACTGGATCAGGATTACATCGACATTCTTGAAAACCCGGCCAGAGACAACCAAATGGTTTTTCTAATGAATATTCGAGGCTATACGTGGGTGGTACCATTCCTGATTGACGACAGGGAGAGGATCGTGCTGAAAACGGCCTTTCCGAGTCGAAAGTTCCATAACCGATACGGAGGGAAAGATGAAGGCTCTAACCAATGAAGAAAGGGCCATTGAAACCAGCATCGATTCTATGGTTCCATTGTCAGGCGACAAACGGAAACGCGTCGAGTCCATTATCGCGCACGCCAAAAAGAACAGGGCCATCAGTCTGAGAATCGCTGAGCATGACCTTGAGAGGCTTAAAGAAAAGGCTGAAAACGACGGGATCCCCTATCAGACACTGATCAGTATGGTCCTCCATAAATACATCACCCACCAGTTGGTTGAAAAGAGCGAGGTGCTGAAATCCATTCAACTCCTGCAAGACCAAGAGGTCCCTTGATGGGTAGATGGGGTGAGATCGGTCTCCAGGGATCTGCAATCCATATAAGCGTTCATCGCCCGTCAGGGCTTGGTCTGTTCTGATCGTGACTCCTTCTTCCAGGATCAGAACGAACCAACCAAATTCCTCTTCGCGTCCTTGGCGTCTTGGTGGTTCAACCAATGGGTCTTACTCGACAATCTTGTGCATTGCGTCTCCGTGTGAGTCATTGGGCCGTCACCAGAGGATCAGCACCTTCCGCCCGTCTCTCAGCTCCCCCCGCACCTGCTCCATGTGTCGAAGCGCCGCGATCTCCCTTTCCAGGTCCGCGGGCTTGATCCCAAGGCGTTTGGCCAGCAGGCCGGGCTCGATTCCACTGGTCTCTTTCAATATCTCAAGGATCTTCTCCTGGACCTCATTCAGTTCGGTCCGTCCGGTCTGTTCCTTCAACGATTTGGCGCTGTGCACGGCCCACGGGTCGCAGGTCCGGGCCGGCGACAGGGCGTCCATGTAGCAGTCCTCACACAAGACCTTGCCGAAATGTTCCCTCTCCTCGCCCGGTTCAATCACGGCGTTGCATTTTTCGCAGTTCATATTACCTCCCTCCTATTACTCTAACCATTTGAGATCATGGCTTTTTCTCATGGCATGAACCTATTAACCGCAAAGGCGCGAAGAACGCCAAGAGTGGTGTGGGTGTTTTGGTTGTTTTTATATCCCACTGCCGGAGGCATGGTGGTTTTCGTTTGTCGGGCTCTCAACGACAAACGAAAAAAACAAATACCTTTGCGACCTTTGCGACTTTGCGGTTCAACAAAAATTCCACAAAACGCCCGCCTCTCAATTTCATAAGAATATGATAATACATGATTATTGAGGATCAACCACCCATTCCTCGAAAAGAGAGTCGAACGAGCCCCTGTTCCAAGCCTTGGAATAGTCTACCAAACCATTCTTATTTGATTTTAAATTTGTTGACATTATTCATTTTATTCGCCTATTCTGATAATAAGAGAATCCGGGGGGGCAGTTATAAAATGTGTCATCCAAAAACCTGGCTTGGATCCTGTCATCTTCACCCTTGTGAAATGGAGATAAGCTTGGGACAAAAGCTGTGGCGGCCCTAAATTATTCACACTGTTCAACCCGGGCCCAAGGATTGGATTTGCCGGGTTTGAATTCGGTGATGAGGAAAGGCATTGGGAGGCAAGAGAAAACCATCGCTTTCAGAGGTTGACCAGACAAGGCTGACCGTATCAAGGGCTATGGATCCCAAAAGGAAGTCACAGTTCGGTCAGTTCTTTACCCCCGCATCAATCGCCCGCTTCATGGCGGAGATGTTTGACCGAGGCGCAAAAGGAGACTGCCGACTGCTCGACCCAGGGGCAGGGATTGGATCTCTTTCCGCTGCCTTTTTGGATAGATGGGTGTCTGGCGGCTTCAATTTCCAGCGTATTGAACTCCATGCCTTTGAAATCGACGCGTCCCTTCTGCCGCATTTGAATAAGACGCTTGCGACATATGAGGACCGAGCCGGTTTGGTGCCGCTGATCCGAAATGTCGATTTCGTACACGCCGCAGCAGATAGTTTTTCTGGCAATCTCTTCGCCGAGACTCTTCCCATTTATACGCATGCCATCTTAAATCCACCCTACAAAAAAATACGAAGCAACTCAGCGCATCGTGCCGCATTGCGACGAGCCGGTATTGAGACTGTAAATTTGTACTCTGCTTTCATCGCATTATCGCTGTCATTGCTTGATGATCATGGACAACTCGTTGCGATTATCCCGCGCAGCTTCTGCAATGGGCCGTATTACCGCCCGTTTCGCAACTTCGTGCTTGAGCGGGCTGCGATCAGGCGAATTCACCTTTTCAAGTCGCGCAACAAGGCATTCAAAGACGACGATGTGCTGCAGGAAAACATCATTATTCGAATGGAGCGTGGCGGTCATCAGGGGCCGATTGTAATTTCAACGTCAACAGACGACAGTTTTGGCGACCTGACCCTTCAAGAATATCCATTCGAACGGATTGTATTCCCGGACGACCCTGAGCGATTCATCCGTGTGCCCGCGTCATTTGAAATGGATGCCATCGAATCGTGCCCGGCCATCCGCTATTCGCTGCCTGATCTCAACATCAAGGTTTCCACCGGGCCGGTGGTCGATTTCCGGTTAAAAGAACATTTGTGTGAAATGCCCGAGGCGGATACTGTACCGCTATTATATTCGGGCCATTTTAATAGTAAGGGGAGCGAATGGCCGAAACGGGCCATAAAGAAACCGAATGCCATCCGGCGGAACAGCAAAACGGAAAAATGGCTTTACCCGAATGGATTCTACTGCGTGGTGCGCCGATTTTCATCAAAAGAAGAAAAAAGGCGAGTTGTGGCAAACGTCGTTGATCCTGCTAAATTTGGCGATGCCCCGCTGCTGGGTTTCGAGAATCATCTCAATGTGTTTCATGAGAATAAGCGAGGCTTGCCAAAACCGTTGGCCTTTGGCATGGCCGTATTTCTTAACACAACCGCGGTTGACGAAAATTTTCGAACTTTCAACGGCCACACGCAGGTTAACGCAACCGATCTTAACCGAATCAAGTACCCGAGCCGTGACGCTCTGATCACACTCGGTGAGTGGGCGCTGGGACAGTCCGAGCTCACACAGGAGATCATCGATAAAAAGCTGGAGGCCGTTACCACGTGAATGACCAGAATGCCCACGTCAATGCTGCCCATAAGATACCAGTTATTTTCGGCTGCAAATGCTGGCCCGATATATGTTACGGCGTTCCCGAACCGTGCCGTCATGGCCCGCTGCCTTGCCGATATCGCATGGGAGACGGAGGTGTGGGTTGCGGACGCCCCGTCCCACTTAATCCACTTTGACGGCCAACGGTTTCTTGGACCGTATGAGACACCCTAACAGCGAAGGGAACTGCCAATTGGGCACTGCTCTATTGAGGCCGGATTATCCGGGTTATGGCTATTCCTGGAGAGTTACGGACGCTCCGGCAGGGATCGCTTTCATTGGAGCTATCCAGTTTCCGGAATAACACCCGACCTGTGAACCTATGCAGTTAGAGAATTCATAGGACAGCCAGTTTCTTTGGTCAACCGTTTTTCCGTCACAGGAGTTATGCAGAGACTATACAATCACTGGTTATACGCATGGAAACAAAGGACTGAGTACTGATGGCAAACAATAACGGTAACGGGAAATCCCTCGAATCCTGGATCTGGGACGCCGCCTGTTCCATTCGGGGAGCCAAGGACGCGCCGAAATACAAGGACTACATCCTCCCATTGATCTTCACCAAGCGCCTCTGCGACGTCTTCGACGACGAGCTGAACCGCATCGCCGCCGAGGTCGGCTCGCGCAAGAAGGCCTTCCAGCTCGCCAGGGCCGACCACAAGCTCGTCCGTTTCTACCTCCCCCTCGTGCCGGACGATCCCGAGCAGCCGGTCTGGTCCGTCATCCGCAAGCTCGCGGACAAGATCGGCGAAGGCGTCACCACCCACATGCGGGCCATCGCCCGGGAAAACCCCCTCCTGCAGGGCATCATCGACCGCGTCGACTTCAACGCCACCACCCACGGCCAGCGCGACCTCGACGACGACCGCCTCTCCAACCTCATCGAGGCCATCAGCACCAAGCGCTTAGGGCTCGACGACGTCGAG
>JAUPKT010000462.1 GCA_030837305.1 Thermodesulfobacteriota bacterium | reverse complement strand
GTGGAGAATGTTCCCGGCGGAACCGCAAAAATAATCAAAAAGGCATATAATGAGATAGGGGCTGAGGCAGCTATTAGTAGTAGCGCCTATTACGAGGAAGAGGGCGCTGTCACCGATATGGTGGTCATGGGCACAATATATCAACATCGCGAAGTGAAGCGAGTTCTCACCGACAACCCCTCAGTGATGCCGTGGGTTGACACGATAGCAGAGGTGGTGGAAGGTTCTCCTGAAGCCACCAAGGAGACGGATAGTACCCGAAGCAAATCAGCAAGACCAGTCATGTACGGAGCTGCCTGGTGCCCCGATGCAAAGAGGTCACGCAGGTTCCTTGAGGAGCATAATCTTGACTATCAATGGATAGACATTGATGAGAACCCCCAGGCAAAAGAATATGTCAAAAAGGTAAATCAAGGGAAAGTAATCATACCGACCATCAGGTTCCCGGACGGCTCTATCCTGGTTGAACCCTCAAACGAACAACTGGCTGAAAAGCTGGGAGTTTGACCTGTGCGCAGCGTTCAACTGCGCACCGATCTGCTCCTCCCATGAATCAAAGATCAACCCGCCACGCGAGCAGATGACTCCTTAAAAAGATATTCCTGGATAAATCTGTTCAAGTCGCCGTCAAGTACGGCTCCCACATTACCAATCTCCAGATTTGTTCTGTGGTCCTTCACCATTTGGTACGGTTGGAGAACATAAGACCTGATCTGAGATCCCCATGCAATATCCTTCTTGGCTTTGTGAACACTGTCTTTCTCTTCTCTTTTTCTTTCAAGCTCAAGTTCATAAAGCCTCGATCTAAGAATCTTCATTGCCATGGCCCGATTCTTGTGCTGAGACCTCTCGTTCTGACATTGAGCAACTATTCCGGTGGGTAGATGGGTTATTCTCACCGCTGAATCCGTAGTATTCACATGCTGACCCCCAGCCCCTGACGATCGATATGTGTCAATCTTGAGGTCGGTTTCGTTCACATCAATCTCTGCGTCATCGTCTGCGCTGGGGTAGACAAAAAATGCAGCGAAAGAAGTATGCCTCCGAGCATTTGCGTCAAAAGGAGAAATTCTCACAAGACGATGAATGCCCACCTCCGCACGGAGGCGACCATACGCATATTCCCCCTCCACTGAAAACGTCACGGACTTGATGCCCGCTTCTTCTCCCGGCAGAGTATCAAGTATTTCCGTCTTGTAACCCTCACGTTCGGCCCATCTCAAATACATCCGCAACAGCATCTCAGCCCAGTCTTGAGCCTCCGTACCCCCGGCCCCCGCATGAATCTCCACAATTGCATCGCCACTATCTTCCGGACGAGAAAACAATCGCTGTATTTCCAGGCCCAGAATTCTGTTTTCCAGCTCTCCAATCTTTCCTTCAACTTCCGTCAATACTGACTGGTCGGATTCCTCCAGAGCAAGCTCGAGGAGGATCTGAGCATCCTCTACCTCCTTATAGAGTGCCAAAAACTCATTGACGGAACGCTCTATCTGCTTTTGTTCCTTCAGAACGACCTTGGCAGTGTCGGGATCACTCCAAAATTCAGAATCCTCACGCTTCTTTTCCAGTTCTCTGAGCCGTGCAAGTTTTGCATCAAGGTCAAAGATAACCTCTGAGTTCAATGGCCTTCTCACGTATTTCAGAGAGTTTTTCACGCATTTCCATTCTCTTTGTCCTCCTTGGCAGGGGATTGATAACCTGCATAGGCCCTCCCCTCAAGCCATTTATTGTACGACGAAAATCCTTCGCCATCCACTGATGCCAACGCTTCGTCGAGTATTTTCAAACGGGAATCCAACAAATCTACGTGATGCACTATGAGAGCCTCTCGAGTCGCTGGTCGGACCGGGGCTCCATACTCCTCCTGACCATGATGAGACAGTACAATATGCTGAAGTTCCATGAACCACGGTTCGTCTACACAGCCCTTTTCGCTCCCCACTTTGTTGAGAATGTCAAAACCAAGCATTACATGGCCGAGTAATCTGCCGGCAGCCGTCCTAGCCTGACCCACAGGCTTCAGTTCTTGGATCTTGCCGATATCGTGTAAGATCGCTCCGGCCACCGCAAGATCCCTCTTTGTTTTTGGGTCGGCATCAGCCAGTCCGATGACTTTTCGCGTTACGGAAACCAAGTGCTCTATCAAGCCTCCCTGATACGCATGATGCACCATTTTTGCCGCGGGAAACGTCGTGAGAGCCTCAGCATTCTCCGTTAATACCGTTACCACTAAATCAGAAATCCATTCGTCGGATATGCTCTGACCGTATCTCATGAGTTCGCCGTATAAATCATCAGGACATTCCACAGGTCGTCGCGTAAGAAACTTCAAATCCGACAGTTCCCCTTCAGCCGCCTTGCGAATCTTTTCCACAACGATCTGATGTTGATCTTTGTAAGATTCCACGCGACCTTCCAATTTCACAAATTCCCCTGCGGGAAATTCCTTACCCCACCTCCTGATTGTCTGAGACCACAGCCTGGCAGAAATTGATCCGGTCTCGTCCCCAACTATCAAGTTCACGAAATCATCACCGGATCTTGTCTTTCGACTCTCAATGGATAAGACCTGAAAAAACTGGCTCAATTTGTCTCCGGGCTTGAGATTCCTCACAGACACATGCACTGTTCCCGGCACGTCTGTGGCACTCTCCCGGATTGACGTGTTTCCAGATTCGTCTCTGATCATCGGAGGCTTTCCCTTCAAGCATTATCAATGAGAACTGAAGGCTTTTAGCAAGAAGAAGACGTCATCGTCAATGTCTTCAGGTGGGATTGACCAATTGTCTGTTTCCGAAAAAGCTTTGCGTCGGTCTATTATCTCGATGACCGGTAGCGCACCATGGATTGAACCGACACAGCGCTTTTCTGACCCAATGCGTCCAAACACTTTTCGATGAACGAATCCACGTCCACCTGTTTTCCACCGTGGAGAATGGCGTAAATCTCTCCTAATATAGGAGGATGAAACCCTCTTTGAGTGGCTATGCGATGGGCAAGTCTGGAGGCCTCAAAACCTTCAATGGCAATTCGCTTCTTTCTGTATTGCTCCAATAGGAGAAGTGCCGGCCTGGACTTGGCCTGTTTCTCATCCATTGCGGCTAAGTCCCGCCCGAAATTGGCCGAACGCCCGCCCCTACAGGTAGCCAACAGATCAGCCATCCAAACTTGACTCTCTGCATCGAATGTGTCAGGGACAGCGCCAAGCAACATTCCGAACTGCCGGATTTCTGCGGTGACAAGGGTCGCGTAGGTTGCCAGAAAGTTCTCCGGGACCTTCTTCGATCCCTCCAGTATTCCAAAACCTATGGCATAGACGTTTTTCAAAGCCGCTGCTACGGCAGTCCCCATTACGTCACTCGAATAAACAACCCTGAATCGAGGGGTCTCTATCAGCGGTCGGAGTCTTTGAAAGGTTTCGTAGCTTTCACACGCAATTTGGGTTACTCCTGCGCCGCCATAAACGATCTCGTGCGCCAGATTTGCCCCTGACAATGCTCCAACTCTCATTTTTTTACCGATGCGGTCAAGCTCCATTTGCACAGTCTGGCAGGGAAGCAAACCAGTCTCCGGTATGAACCCTTTCGTAGCGATGATCAAGTCCGTTCCATCAGGAGCAAACTCCACGATCTTAACAATCATACTGTGAAAGTACTTGCTCGGAGTCACCACGAGCACGAGCGAAGTATCCCCGATCGCGGCTCTCAGATCAGCCTCTGGTCGAACAGAGCGAGGAAGGGCTATTTCCTTGAAGTGCCACGGATGATGGCCCTCCACGGTCAGTTTCTCGATCAGATCCTCCCGCGAATCATACAAGATCACTGAATGTTCCGATAGTTCCTCTTTTTTCAAGAGGTTCATACCGATGTGCAGCGCCAGCGTGTACCCCCAAACACCCGCATTGACCACGGTCATGGTATTGCGACCGCGCAACGGATATATTCTTCGATCCGCGTGATACGCATAAAAATGCAGCAACGGTATTTTCCCCGGCACGTAATACCGACTCAACGGAGATTTCTTCACCGCAATGCGATCAGTGAGAGTATTCAGTCCTCGACGTACCGTTTCATCCAAGTCAGACGTAATCACAGGGTGAAATGGGGGTTCCTTGCGATATCTTGTCCTGAAAAAAGCCTGAATATTCTCTATCTCAGTCTCCACCCGCGCCCGCACTGTCTTGAGATCCATTCTGTCGAGACCCATAATGGACCGTGCAACCAACTGACTGGGATGTATGAACTTGTTTCGGGCGATTTCTTCGATGGCACGGTGAGAGATCCTCTGCAAGTTCAAGGTGTTGTCATTGGTAAGCTCGAATGGCTCACCCACCGATGTCGACACCTCTCCAAAAACAAGGTCTAGGCCCCTCAGCATCCTGTCTGTCTTGCCGATCATGAGGAGCATCGGGAGAAACAATGCCTTGCTGGTAGGCAACATTGACAAGATGGGGAAAAAGCGAGGAGAAGTTAAGTACGCATCTTCAGGGATACATGAATAAGAAATTGCCACAGGAATAACCAAGGCCCTGTTGCTTGCTTTTACAGCAGCGAGAACGCCGTGCGGAACATACGGCTCCCTCAATATGCCGTCCCGAGATCTCACCGTGTACCTGCTCGTTCGAGAAAACAGCGCCTGAGATTCTCCCCTCTCGGCTAATGCTGCAGTAAACCAAGAATATGCTCTGTGTTGAACCGGTGTGAGGCTCTTGGGCACCTCCAAGTACCGAAACGCCGTGAGCCAATTGGAAACCCAACCCGAGCAAACACTACCACTCACGTGCATGATCGGCATGCCTATGCCAATTTTACGAATCAATTCAGCAGTATGTGCATAATCGAAGTACGACGTGTGCCCCACAAACAAGAATTTCGGTCCATCAAATTCGGCTATTCGGGACCGTATGGATGCAGGGAGCGGTCCTGAGACGTCCCGGAACAGTGTCCGAGTCAAAAAGGTCAGCATAGGGGAAACTTGGCCAAAATCAGCGGGATTCAAAACGACATTGAGATCAGAGAGTGCACGAATAAGCTCACTGCGGTCGCCCTTTGGCTCATGTTTTTGAGCCAACTCAAGAACCCGTGCCCGAAGCCCATGAATATCAATGGGACCAGGCAAATCATCCGCAAAATATTTCTTAAACTGCTGGTAACCAGCGTATCGGCCCAGCAGCCGAAATGCCCGAGGAAGCGTCATGAAGAAAGACCTTAAAGAATGGTGCGGTTATGAGCCGCTACCATCCATCCTAATTTACGATGCCAGTGGGAGGACCTTCCGGTGTCCGAGCCGGACCGCGCGGTCCTGGCTGCGGTGCTGTAGGTTGTCCCGGAGGTGCTGCCGGTGATGGCGGCGCCGGCTGAACAGGCTGTAATTGCTGCACGTCAGGTCTTGCGGTGGGCTCAGATCGCTGAACCGGTTGCTGAACCTGAGAAGGTGGTGCCGGAGTCGCTGTCGGTGGCGCGACCTGTCGGGGTTGCTGTGGCGGAGCGGCCGGCGGCGGCTGTACAGCCTGCCCCGGTGCTTTGCCGGTCGGTGCAGGTGAAGGCGCAGGCGGAGGAGCCTGAGTTGGAGCAGTGGTCTGCTGAGAAAATTTTACTGAAGTCAAGACAGTGTTGAACAGAGCATGAAACTTGTCCATACTCTGCGACGGAGCCAAACACGAAACCCTCAATAATGTGTCTTCGTGCTTGTAAAACACGATCACAATATCCATCCACATACTAAGTTTGTCTTCGTAGGCTTGAATAAAAAAATAGTATGCCCCGGGAACCTCACATTTGAAGTCTCCTTCGTCAAGTATCTGGATCTTCTGTTTTTCCTTCGTGGTCGGAGGCTTACCCTGCAACTCGGATATTCCGTTCCTCAATTCCTGTTTGAAAACATCCAGGGGGTCTTTGACAGGGGCGTGAGCTGCCACATGAATGCGACTCCTAAAATTGTCCGTTAATTCAGGAGCTTGAAAAACGACGTAATAATTCCCTTGCGGCTTGTCTATTTTCACCCACGTAGAGGGATACTTCATGCTGAATGCATATTCGTCGCTCTTGAAAACCTGAAATTCCTGAGCCGATGAGATCGCCGGCAACAAAATAATCATGCCGATCATTAAGCATGCTGTCTGAATCAATTTCCCCGCCCTGAGCAGACTCATCGAACAGTCTCCTTTCGTACCCTGACACATCCAAGTGCGTCAGAATCATAACAGCAAATTCCAAAAACGGTCAATCCTTTTTCCCTTGACTCAATCCTCATCTGCCCGGTCACCATACCCGGAACGGAGTGGTATGTCTCAGGCCTCTTCTCGGTTCTTATTCAGACCCATGAACAATCTCTCGGACGAAACAGGCAATTCGTTAACCCTCACTCCCGTAGCATCGTAAATCGCGTTGAGAATTGCCGGGATAGTAGGCATGATAGCGCCTTCGCCCACTTCCTTCGCGCCGTACGGGCCCTTAGGCTCACGGGACTCCACGATTATCGATCGCACCTTCGGCATGTCCAACGAAGTAGGAATTCGATATTCACCCAGGGAAGAATTCAATATGCGTCCCCGGGAATCAAATTTTACTTCCTCAAAGAGGCATTCTCCCAAGCCCATGGCCAGAGATCCCTGCATTTGGCCTTCTACGAGCGTGCGGTTGATTGCAAGACCACAATCGTGAGCGTCCGTCATGTCGTCGACAGTGACCTCACCCGTCTCAAGGTCTACCGTTACCTCTACCACTTGGGCAGAACACCCGTACGCAGGTGACGTGCCCACCGCAGCACCTTTATAGGATCCCCCAAGCCTTGGCGGCTTGTACTTTCCCGTTCCAACCAGGGTGCCGCCTTTCAAGAATGCCAAGCGCGCCGCCTCTCGGAACGTGAGGAACTCTCCGAATGGAGGATCAGTCCATCCTCGATGCTCCTTAATGTACTGAGTTCGAATTTTTTCAAAATTCCCGGGACCTCCGTCGAAAAATACGTTCCCGTCCCTAAAAGTAATGGACGATGCGGAGCAATCCAATTCTTCGGCAAGAAACTGGGCTATTTTGTTCCTTATCTGCTCAGCAGCCTCTCTTGTTGCGTGACCCGTCATGAGAGTTTGACGGCTTGAGTATGCGCCCAGGTCGACACTGAGATCAGTGTCCCCAGATACCACCCGTATGTCTTCCAGACGGGCACCAAGGGTCTCCGCGGCAATCATTGCCATCACCGTGTCCGAACCTTGGCCTATTTCAGCAGATCCGGTCAATACAGTAGCTACCCCACCGTCTTCACTGATCTTTATGACAACAGTCGAGTGATACGTGTCCGAACGATAAATGGGATAGCCGGCGCCGGAGACAAAAAAACCGCATGCCATGCCGATGCCTTTACCCTTGGGCAGTTTCCCCTTCTTCTTGTCCCAATTGGACCCGTCACGCACCGCCTCTATGCACTCCTTCATCCCCAAACTCGACATGTCCAACTCGTTGACCGTAACATCTCCTGCCTGCATAATATTCTTGAGACGCATCTGAATCGGGTCCATCCCAAGCTTTTGAGCCGTCATGTCCAGAAGCTGCTCGAATGCAGCACGATGGGCCACTCCGCCGTGACCTCTCTGTGCCCCACAAGCAGGCTTATTGGTGTAGACCCGATAACCGTCATATTTCATCGCCTTGAGCTTGTACGGTCCACCGAGAAGAGAGCCGGCGTAATACACCGTGGCGATGCCAAAACTGGTATATGCCCCTCCATCCAAGATGGCTTTATTCCTGAGTGCAACCATGGTACCGTCATTTTTTACTCCAAGGCTCATCTCAGCATAGAATTGATGTCGAGCCCTACTGTGCAAGAAGACTTGCTCTCTCGAATATCCCATTTTCACGGGCTTGCCGGTCATACGAGACAAGAGAGCGGCACTCATTTCAAGTGGCGTCGCCTCACACTTGGGACCAAAACCCCCACCAACGGCTGGTTTCACAACCCTGACGTTCCCCACGGGAATTCCGAGGACCATGGACACGGTCCTCATGACATAGTGCGGCACCTGAGTAGATGTGTAGAGGGTCAACCTCCCGTCAAGTCCAAACACTGCAAGACATGCATGGGGCTCGATGAAAGCCGCGTCTTGTCGCTTATTGAGGAAGGTATGGTCAACCACCAGATCACATTCTCTAAAAGCCGCATCCGAATCGCCGAATTCCTGATGTACCTCGGCATTCATGTTGCCTGGAAATTCCTGGTGAATCTGTGGCGCGCCTTCTTTCATTGCCTCGAACATGTCAAAAACCGCAGGCAACTCCTCAAAATCCACTTTTATAAGACTCAATGCCTCCTGTGCAGTGGCATGATCAATCGCGGCCACAGCGGCGATCTCATCTCCCACGTATCTCACCTTGTCGTGGGCGTACAGCGTCTCGTCATAACGCGCGGGAGAAACTCCATATTTTATGAGGCCCGCTTCCTTGGCCGTAGCAATCGCTTTTACCCCCTTGAGTTTGACCGCCTTTGAGGTGTCAATGTGCAAGATCTTCCCGTGTGCAATGGGACTCTGCAATATTGCGCCGCACAGCATCCCCGGCAGTGACAGATCGTCTGTATACTCAGCTCTTCCCGTCGCCTTTGCCGGCCCGTCAAGCCTCGGGGCCCTGGTATTCAATACGGTGAACTCACTCATTTTACGATGCCTCCGTCGCCTCGATGGACTTCGCCGCCTCTTGAATGGCCTCAACAATCTTCTGATAACCGGTACATCGACACAGATTACCCGATATTGCCATCCGAATTTCCTGCTCTGTCGGCTTTGGCTTTTCAGCCAACAACGCCTTGGCTGAAAGAATCATCCCAGGAGTACAAAAACCGCACTGTATAGCACCCTTTTCCACAAAGGCCTGCTGAATGGGGTGCAGTTTGCCGTTCTCCGCCAAACCTTCAATGGTGAGAATCTCCCTCCCGTTGGCCTGGACCGCAAGCACCAGGCAGGAGTTGACCGGTTGTCCGTCCATGATAACCGTACACGCTCCGCAGTCCCCGAGACCGCAACCATGTTTTGTACCGGTAAGACCGAGATCCTCCCTGAGAAACTGCAGCAGCGTTACGTTCGAGTCTACTGCGCTTTCAACCGACTCACCATTTACAACCAAACTAATTAAGGTCTTCATATCCTCTTCTCCAAACAGCCGACACTGAGTTCGAGCTTTTCGTCGAGTAGGTCGTCTCCCAGACGCCCTAAGAATCCCGTACGACATTGGTGTTCACTAAACTCAATCGCGTTACGCCTGTGCACGCAACAAGGAGCGAACGCGTGCCTTATAGAGAGGCCCACGATATTCACGGCTTCCACGAGCGAGCCTTCTCCCATGCCTGGATCAAGCATCTCTTGGTCAATACCTCAATCATCATGCAGCGATACTCCATAGTGCCGCGATGGTCCGTTATCGGACTGCATATACCGACACCTATTGCACCGGCCTGATGGAACAATTCCTCCGAAGGATTGCTACCCACGAGAAGTTCCTCCGCCGCATAGGCCCTGACGGGGGTCGGGGCCACTGCACCCAACGCCACGCGCGCATCCACGATCGGCCCTTCAGGTCCCTGCAACGTCAACATTGCAGCAACATTCACCATGGATATTTCCAGAGTCTTCCGAGCCCCTAACTTTATGTAAGCTCCTCCGCTCCACGGTGGAGGAGTGTCTATGTCGATGGAGAGCATCAACTCATGGGGCTCAATCACACACTGGCCCGGACCCTTAAAAAAATCGTTTACTGAAACTTGCCGTTCCCCAGACAGACTCTTCAAAGTGACAGAAGAGTTGAGAACCATGCACGCCGGAGGCAAATCTGCAGCAGGTCGCGCATTGACCAAATTGCCGCCGATGGTCGCACGATTCCTTATCATGGGTGCACCTAGTCTCCCAGCAGCCAGGGCCAACGGCGCAAAATGATCATGAATAAATTCATGGTCCGCCAATTGTCGGGCTGTTACTGCAGCACCCACAGTCACTGCGTGTCCATTGCGCGGCACAATGGTGTCCATGCCCGGCACCCTCGCTATGGAAATCACATGGGCAGGCTTATCGATCTTCTGCTTCATCCTCACAAGAAGATCAGTACCGCCTGCGAGTACCTTGGCATTGCCTCCAAGCGACGATAACAACTGGAGAGCTTCTTCCAAAGTCGAAGGTTCGTGATAAGAAAATTTTGGCAGGAGCATGCTCTCTTCCTCCTGTTGAGAGTGTTAGAAAAGTGCTGATCTTGTCCCCACTAACGGTCACTCGTATGCCCATAGCTCCATAAATCCCCTGCAAGCCTGTGTGCATACGGGTTCCTTCACAAAAACGTCCCTGCAATGTTAGGCTCTGGTCCTTAATCTATTCGCCAGACGCCTAAAAACTGAGCCTTCACATACGGCGTTACACTCGGACAGAGACTGTTCATAATAACACAAACCCGGGCACGCGTGTGAACCCGCCAACGATTTTCCTGACAATCGAGAACGCCCAAACCACCGAACCGGTACCTCCACATTGGACCCACAATCATGACCAAAAACATACGATCCTCGCCGAAAATCGTCTATGTCGGCTCTATACCGATAGATTCTCACCGCCGAGTCCCCCAACAATTTCGCTATGGTTTCCCACGTCCTTTGGCAGCCTTTACACCTGATTAATCGCCTACCGGCTCCCGCTGACTGAATACATGATGCAACACCAGGGCTCTGTACTTCGTCATCTTGCCGAACGACCGAACCGCTTCCTAATTTCCCGACCTTGGGGATGAGACTGTCCGTGGGGTCTATGACCAACTCAATTCCTCGACTTGACGCAAAATCAATGAGGGCCTCCCGGTTCTGCAAGGCCGCGGCCAGACGTCTGTCCTCCTCGCGGTCTCCTTCGTTCATGGCATAGGTGAGGCAACGGAAGTAGATCCAGCCGGAATAGCCTCCAAAAGGAGTTCCATCAGTGGGAAGGTTGCACGCCATAACTCCCTTTGCAATCTGTACGTCCACCGGAACCACCACATGATATTCCAAACCATGAGGTTCCAGGCCAATCCAACCTTCGTTTCCCGAGTGAAAAGGTAAGGTTGCTCGATATATATCAGAAAATTTGATCCGCATTTCATGAAACCTGTGCTCAATATTCTGTACCAAGAACACCGGTATTCAACAATAGCTGCGCAGAAAAGGGGTGTCAAGCCATAACCGAGCCATATTGAAATTCATTGACAATCAGGACGGGAAACGTTACCAAGGAAAACAATTCATAATCATGAACCAATTGCTTGCCCATCTCCCAAGAAATTTCTGTTGGTGAAACGCATATGAGTACGAAAACAGACGTGTATCCCATCGCGTACGCTGCGCCCATCGTGACAAAAGCCATGCGTATTCTCCGATTCATCGTAAGGTCAACGGAGAACCCAGGGCTGAGCGATATTGCCTCTCGGTTGTCCCTTGCAAAATCGACAACACACGGAATCCTCACCGCCCTGGAGTCATCAGGCTGGGTGCTGCGAGACCCCATTACAAGAGCATACACATGCGGTCACGCAATGAAAGATTTGATTTCCATGGCAAATGTGAGGGTGCCGCTGGTAAACATGGCAAGGCCATTTCTTGAGAAATTAAGTAACCTATTGAGGGAAGACATATTCTTGGGTGTTCTAGTAGGACAAAACCTTCTTACCCTTGATCAAGTCGAGACTTCAAAGGAGTTGAAAGTCACGGCGAAACCCGGCACGAGACTTTCCATCTTCGCAGGTGCGGCAGGAAAAATCTTTCTCGCGTATCTCGACGAGAAAAGACTTGAAGAAATCCTGGCAGCGACACCCCTTCCCAGTTTTACGTCCAATTCAATCACAGATCCAGACGATTATAAGCGAGACCTCAAGCGAGTGCGCGATGCCGGCTTCGCAGTAGATACGGGCGAATACATAGCCAACTGCCGTGCGGTTGCTGCCCCAATCTTCTACGGCAAGAAGAATCGCATGAGAATGGTGGCAGGTTTTTGGTTGGTGAGTCTCGACTGGCAACACAGTTCAGTCGATTTGGAAACTATTCAGAGGCTTACCGTGGAGACGGGACAAGAAATATCCCATGCAATAAGCAACGGCTACGCGTGAGCATGAACAGTGCCGCGTAGGTCTTTCCAACCCGTCTAATTTTCCGTCCGAACGAGAACCCTCGCGGGGGCTCCGTCTCCGCATCGAATCCGCAATGGCAGGCAGTATACGTCACAAAGCCCCACCGGCACGTGCTGTAAGTCCAAGGTTTCTACAATGACAACACCGGCGGAGAGAAGAATGTGGTGAACAGGGGCGCCTATATTGCCAAAACGCTCTATGGACACATAGTCGATCCCCACGAGGCGAACACCTGCCTCCACAAGGTATAGAGCGCCGTCCTCCGTGAGATGAACAAAATCCTCACAAAAGGTTCGTGAACGCAGACGGCTGCTGTTATCAGTCTTGAAGAGTACACGTGTCCGACCCTGCAAATCTCCTTTGCGTAACGTATTTGCGTCAACACGTCTCACACCCGGCAGTCCCATGACCAAGCCGGGCCCAATGAGGGCGTCCAAAGGCAGTTCATCCACAGACGCGCCCCCTTCAATGTAATGGGCGGGAGGGTCTACGTGCGTGCCGGTATGTGTACAGATGTTAAGAAGGGACAGGTTGAAAGCATCGCCGGAAGATGTTTTTAGAACCCTCTCCAACCCAAATACCGGGTCCCCAGGGAAAGCCACCATTCCCTCTTCGAGCGGCAACGTAGCATCATATATGGGCATCAGATGTTTCCCGACTCACTTCAAGGGATTCTCGGGTCGGCCTCCAGGGTTACGGGCAGTTGGTGCTCTACGGACCCGCGAAGTATCCTGAGCCGAACCTGATCCCCAATGTTCTTTTGGAGAATGATATTTCGATATTCGTCAAATGTAGTCACGGGAATATCATCAACTGCCAACAGCACATCCCCGCCCAGCACCACCGGCCTGTCGCGTAAGTAGACAAGTCTGTTGCCGCCCTGCACGCCGGCTTTCTCTGCTGGGCTTCCAGGGGCTACCTCGTAAATTAATATGCCGCTTACGGGCGGTAGACCAATAATCTTGGCGATCTGGGGAGTCAAATTAAGAGATGACCGAATTCCCTCCCACGGGTAAATCCGCCGGCCCAATTTGATGATTTGATTGGCAACTCTTTTTGCTCGATTAATGGGCACGGCGAGGCCAATCCCCGTAAAACCGCCGGTGGGTGTGGGATTTACAAGAGCAGTGTTGATGCCGATCACTTCCCCGGCGGAATTCATGAGCGGCCCGCCGCTGTTCCCAGGATTAATTGCTGCATCAGTCTGAATCAAATCCATGAGGGTGTGTTGGCCGATATTCATGTCCCGGTGAAGCGCGCTGATGAATCCCGCCGTCACCGTGTGTTGAAACCCGAACGGATTTCCAATTGCAATCACTCGCTGACCCGGAGAGAGGTTGTCGGAGTTGCCCAACGGTGCCACGGCCATCTGGGGGAATGGATCCACTTTGATCACGGCCAGATCATTCACTGGATCACGTCCGACCAAGACCGCACGGAGCGTCTTGCCACCCATGAACGTGACTTCAATGTTATCTACGCCCGCAATGACATGGTTGTTCGTGAGAATGTGACCCGCAGAGTCAATGACGAATCCGGTGCCCTGACCCGCCTGCTGAGGCACGATCTGCATCCAAAAATTCACGGCCTTGCGAATCGTGATGATGTTGACAACAGTGGGGCTTACCTCACGGTACACTTTCATGACCACTGCTTCCCCGCTTTCCAGCGGCTGCTGAAAGGCCGTGGGATATGCCGAGGGAAGATCCGACTGTGAGATGCGGCAACGGTTGAGCCACATGCCAAGCACTATGCCCGAGGCAAAGATTACCGCGAGGGTTACACGAATCGACCACTTGCGCACCGATGTCATCGAACGATTCCATGATGGGAATTCTGATTGAAATGCGGAAGCTGTCCTTCCCAATAAGGAGTCCGGCGATGATTCGTTTCAGGGCGAGCCCAAGTCCCCGCCGGGGAAGGCCCCCACGCAGACCAATCCTCTCGAGTTGCGTATACAGGCATTATCGTAGTTCTGCCCCTTTCGTCTCTGGCCAATACACCATACCCAAGGTCTTCTCCGGACGAAGACAGCAGCCTCAAGGCCTGTCCCGTCGAGGGCATGGGATGCGCTCCATAAGCATTATGAAATGACCGTCCAAATGGTTCCTGACTCCACGGAGCATAATCATGGCTACCGTAAGGCAAGAATCCCAAACGCTCAAAGTCAATCGAAACAGACGGCTTTATCCCGTGGCTGTCAGGAAAATCCGGGCCTGCTTGCAGTGCATTCACTGGGGGATTACCAGAAAACGCCCTACTGTCATAGCGGAATACGACATGTTGGGGAATAGGTAATTCTCTTGGGACGTCTTTTTCAAGCGCCTTTTTCATGAAATCTGTCCACACGGGCAATGCAGCGACATTCCCATATTCTTTTCGGCCTAGCGAGACCTTGGTATCATGACCAATCCATACGCCCGTGGTGTATGTAGGATTAAAACCGATAAACCATGCATCGGTACAGTCATCGGTTGTGCCGGTTTTGCCGGCCAGATCAGACCTTTTCATTCGTGAAACGGAACTCGCAGTCCCCGTCACACACACCTCTCGTAACATGCTTGCCATCATGTAGGCGCTCTCGGGGGACATAACTCGCTCAGGTGAGAATCTGGTGAGTTTCCTCCCGGGAAAAGAATTCTCCAGAAAACTTTGAATATCCAAATTCGGACCCTTGTCAATCGTCGATAAGCCTCTAACGTCAGTGGGAAAACCCTTGCCCGGCATCTCGGTATCTTCAACGCTCAGTCCCGCCACTCTGCCTTCCGGTTGCAAACTGACCCCTTTCGGAAAGATGTTCCTACCTTCAGAGACCAAACGCTCGAGATCCAAAGATCTGTTCGTATTGTCTTCGAGCACCCTTCCGTACCGATCGACTACTTTTTTTACCAACACAGGAGGCATT
>JAUPKT010000461.1 GCA_030837305.1 Thermodesulfobacteriota bacterium | reverse complement strand
TCTATGTGGATGGAGCCATCCGTGGCCATGAGTTCATAGGGCGCCATGCTCGCATCACCGACAATGATGAGCCTCGTGTCCGGATCCCATGATGCCATGTCTTGAACTCGTTGCGGTTTGTATCGACGAGGAGGATCCTCCCATACGAAATCATATACGGTGTTGTGAAAGAAAAATGTCTTGAGGTCCTTGAACTGAGCACGCGCGTAATTGAATAGAGTCTGAACGACATCAATGTACGGGTCCATGGACCATCCTCCGTTATCGATCATCAGAATGATTTTCAAGCGATCCCTGAGACTTCTGTCGAAAATGATCTCGATCTCGCCGGCATTCTTTGTGGTTGCTCTGATGGTTTCTTCGATGTTGAGGTTGTCCTTGGGGCCAACGGGTACCATTCGCCTGAGCCTCTTGAGAGCCTCCCCCATTTGGGCCTGGGTCAGGGGGCCCTCCAATGAATAGTCTCGGTACCTTCTGTCCATGGCAACTTTCACCGCGGATTTGTTCATGGATCGCCCGCCCACTCGCATTCCCCCGGGATGGAAACCCGAATGGCCGACGGGAGACGTCCCCCGCGTACCGATCCACCGACTGCCCCCGTGGTGAGCCTCTGTTTGTTCTTTGAGGCGTTCGAGGAAATACTTGATCAGATCCTCGGGAGACATGTTTTTTAACTGCTCTTTGCTGATACCCAGCGCTTCGGCCAGAGCATCCGGGTCTCGCAACCACTCTTCGAGCATGGCTTTGGCAGAGGCCTCCAGATCGATAGCCGCAAAATCCGGCAATTCCGCTCCTCGAAAGAAATGAGCAAACACCTGGTCATAGATGTCAAAATATCGCTCACTCTTGACCAATATGGTTCTGGCGGCCGAGTAAAAATCATCTAAACCGCCGACCAACCCGGTACGCAGTGCTTCATGCAGCTTGAGGAAGGACGTGGGGGTTACCGGAACTCCGGAATCCCTTAGGAGATAGAAGAAATCCACAAACATGATCGCGCCTCAATGCGAAAAAATATTATCTTCGACGACGTATTTGCTGGAGTGCCTGCTGATAGTCAGGACTCTTCTTGTACAATATCCCCAAGAAGGGTATCTTGCCATGGACCATGTCCTTGGGGCGAAAATCCGGATCCAACTTCAATGCTCGTATCCAGTTGATAAGCTCTCGAGTAGCAGGCTTTTTCTCAATTCCATTCAGTTCCCGCAGTCCATAAAACGTTTTCACGCACGTATCCAGAAGATCATTATCAATGTCTGGAAAGTGCACTATGATGATCCTTCTCATCATTTCAGGATCCGGAAAGGCAATGTGATGGAAGTTGCATCTTCCGAGGAAGGGATCGGAGAGATCTTTTTTTGCATTTGACGTGATAACGATGACGGGCCTGTTTCGCGCTTTGACGGTCTTATCGATTTCAATGATGTCGAATTCCATTTGGTCGAGCACGTCAAGCATATCATCCTGAAAATCCGTATCAGCTTTATCGATCTCGTCGATCAGGAGTACCGTCTTCTTTTCCCCCACAAAGGCTTGGCCGATTTTTCCCATCCTGATGTATTCCTCGATGTTGCTCACATCCCGGGAGGAATCTCCGAAGCGGCTGTCATTGAGCCGTGTCAGGGTGTCATATTGATAAAGAGCATCGACCAGCTTGAGGCTTGATTTGACGTTGAGGACGATGAGCGGCATGTCCAGCGTTTGAGCTATGGCGTGTGCGAGCATGGTTTTGCCTGTTCCCGGCTCACCTTTAAGGAGCAACGGCATTTCCAAGGCCATTGAGATATTGACGATCTTGGCAAGCTCTTCATCCAGAACATATTTTTCGGCTCCGGTGAAAGCATTCATGTTTCCTGGATTCGACATTAATTTAGACCCCTCTTTCTTCCCGAATAATCTCGATATGACTCTTTTACCCAGCATAACGGCCGATCATACATTTTTTCTTGGGGCGGTCTTCGTCATGTTGATCCACATGAGTGATTCCGCCTGCTCCTTCTTTTTAGCCGTCTCACGGGCGCTCGTCAATGGACGTGGTGAGGGGCATACTATTCCCCCGGTTATCTTGGGCGTTACCGACGCGTCGCCTGGGCAGGGGCGGTGTGATGGGAAATAATTTTTACTGGTCGTTTTTTACTGTCTGACTTTTCTTGTGATCATTGGGAGGAGCCGGAGAAATTTTTGACCTTGACATTGTTTGGGACCTATCAGTATGGTATGCCACCTTGTGTCGTAGGATTCATGGAATCGCATTGCAAGCTGGATCCAGAAAAAAAAAGTTGACAACGGATCTTAGTTCTGTAATAAAGTTAAAACACATTCGAAGTCATATATTATTGGAGGCAATCCAAAACTGGAATGTAAGCTTCCTTGGAAAAGGATTGATGAAAGGAGGATGAGGGTATGGTTAAGAGGACTGTGGTTGTTCTCGGTATTTTCGCACTGATTCTTGCCGTTGCAGCCGATTCATCGATGGCGTTGGGGCGCAAGTGTTTTGGTGGTCAGGATATGTGTGGCGCGCCGCCGCTTTATCTGCCGGTGGATGTGCCTGATTGTATTCAGAGGACCATCGTATCAACATGGGAAGTGAATATTGAAGGTCCGTGCCCGCCGGTTAGTGGGCCTGCAGTAGCATGTTGCGACAGCGATCGTCGTGATGGGCCAGGCTTCCTGT
>JAUPKT010000460.1 GCA_030837305.1 Thermodesulfobacteriota bacterium | reverse complement strand
TCAGACATATGACAAAAATGGACTCAATCTTTACGCGGGAATTTTATGCTCTCAACGCCCTGACGTTTATAGCCTTCAGTACAGTAGCCATTTTCTTTGATTATTATCAATATCTCCAGTCTCTGCCCATAGACCCGCAGAGATTTGGGATCCTCATAGGAGTTTTCTCGGTCAGCGCTCTCCTGCTCCGACCTTTCCTCAGCCTCGCCATCACCATATTCAACGCAAGAAAATGGATTATGGCAAGCGGGTTTGTGTTGATCGTTGTCTTGATGCTTTACGATTTGGCTTCCTCCTTTTGGATGGTGTTCATCGTCCGCGTGGTTCACGGAGCTGCGTACGTAGCTTTGGCCACTGCCATCTTGACGCTTCTTGTGGGCTGTATCCCCCAAGAAAAGAGTGGGCAGGCCTTTGCCTTCTTTTCCGTGGTCACGTTGCTTCCTTATGCAGTCATACCACCTGTCATAGAGCCGCTGGCCACCTTGGTGGGAGGTTTTCAACGAGTGTTGGATCTCTCTGGATTGCTCCTCATCCTGATATTTCCTCTGGCCTGTCTCCTCAATCAAGATCGAATCGCCGCTGACAATCATGGGCAACAGCAGCTCGGGCTCAGGGAAATAATTGGAAATATCAGGAACCTTCGAGTAGCCACTACCTTGATTCTCTCCTTCCTGGTGTGGACTGCGTTCAGCCCGGTGTTCTTTTTCTTGCAGGGCTTTGGAAAAGCCAATGGCATTGACAATCCGGGATTATTTTTCACGCTTTCGACAGTAGCTGAAATTGCGGTGAGAGTAGTGGCGGGTACGTATCTCGATCGGATGGATAAGAGCAAACTGCTCGGGCTGTCCTGCGCGTGGCTTACCGTATGTTATGTTTTTCTCGCTCATGTGGACGACATGCCGGCTGCCTTCCTGGCCTTGGGGCTGTGTTTCGGCATCGGCTGGGGATTTGCCATGCCTCTGCTCAACGGAATAATCTTTGACGTTTCAGACTACAAGTTTAGATCATTCAACAGCAATCTCGGGATGCAGATGTCTCAAATGGGCTTTTTTGTGGGACCCTCACTTGGAGGCTTGATATTGGTCCACTCGGGATATGGACTCTTGTATTACGCATGCGGGGCAATGACCATGGCTGCCACCGTGATGGCTCTGTCGTTTCCCCGACAACAAGCAGACTCCCTGACGGACAAATAGGATAGGTTATCGATACCATGTTTCGACAAGGCATTTCCTTTTGAAGTGCGTTACTGTTTTCGGAGGTTTTCATGTCTGGAATTTCCCCTTCACTGTATACGGCGCCAAACAAGGACGTTTTCGAGATAGGTCTGTTCAACTCTTCGGACGCTGAAGGTGTTGTAGAGCTTTTTCTGTCCGTATACGGAGAGAGATATCCCGTTAAGATCTTTTATAATCCTCACGCCCTCAGAGACGCCAATCTGTCCGGGCAAATAGTAACCACAGTGGCCAGGAACTCTGAAGGCGGCATCGTGGGCGTTCATAATCTCTTCCGTTCAGCCCCTTATGAGCGGATCTATGAATGGGGAGCAGGCCTCGTCCTCAAAGCGTATAGGAATTTAGGGTTAAGCAATGCCAATGGCCATTTCTTGATGCATAGGGTCGTGCCCCTGCGGGATGACATTGAAGAAATCTATGGAGAAGCAGTTTGCTATCACGTCGCACTACAGAAGGCTATGCTCGTTTTCTCCGCAGTCGAGACAGCACTGGAAGTAGCACTCATGCCGGGCGAGGCTTATGAGATGGAGTCGTTTGCGGGCAAAAGGGTTTCGACTCTTTTTGGCTCAATCAATTGCAGGAGGAGACCTCAAACCATCTACGTTCCGCAGGTGTACGAGGCACAACTAAAATACATCTACGAAGACTACCCGGACAAGAGGTTCATGAAACAGTGTGACGAAACCGTACCTGCCGACGTCAAGACTTCATCAGACATCGAAATCTTCGACTTCGCAAACGTTTCACGACTGGCTTTCTACGACATAGGACAGGACTTTGAGACCGAATTGGATAAACTGGAGGCTCAGGCTCTTGGGGGGAACTGCGTGATAATGCAAACATGGCTGAAACTAACGACCCCGTGGCTTGATTTTGCCGTAAAGATATTAAGAGGCAGGGGCTACTTTCTGGGAGGGGTTCTCCCCCGATGGTTTAATGATGACGGGCTGCTCCTCCAAAAAATACTCGTGGACCCGGAATTCGAAACCATCCAATTGTATACTCAGAAAGCCCGACATATCCTGGAAATGGTAAGAGAGGATTGGGCGGCTGTCGGCATGAGACAGTAGATTAGAGGCAAGTGACGTATTATGAATTTCCGCATTGATCAGGTTTGGGTCGGACCAGATGTCGTGGACGAACCAATGACTAAAAGCATTGTTCAAAAGTTGGGGAATGTAGAGGTCTTGGAAGGAGCCTCGGTAGAAAATGGGATGCGGAAACTCGTCATGGAGCCTGATCCATTTCGTCGGGGAAAAAGGATTATTCGGCTCCTCAAGTTTAAGGGGAATGTTGTCAGGCCCTGCCCAGGAACGAAATCTTACGTCTGCTGCGGTCTGGAAATACTCCATATCGGTCAGGGATGCCCCATGGACTGCGCGTATTGCGCTTTACAGGCATACTTGAACAGCCCGGTCTTAGATGTATTTGTTAACATTGGGGATATGTACGCCGGACTGAGTGAATACCTTGAACAGAACTCCGGTCAGTTTCATAGGATCTGCACTGGTGAATTTACAGACTCTCTGGCACTGGACCCCCTCACAGACCTAGCCACAGGGCTGGTAAGCCTTTTTGCCGAAATCCCAAATGCGAGCCTTGAACTCAAGACAAAGACGGATCAGATAACCCCGCTCCTCGATCTGGATCCCAAGGGAAGGACGGTGGTCAGTTTCTCCGTCAATGCGGGCCAAATAATTCGCAAGTATGAGCTTGGCTCATGTTCCCTCAAACAGCGATTGAACGCAGCGGCACATCTGCAGGAAAATGGCTACAAATTGGGGTTCCACTTCGATCCCATCATACCTTATCCGAATTTCGAGACAGACTACTATAAAACCATTCATGACATTGCAGTCCATGTTCGTCCCGAAAGTATCGCCTGGGTTTCAATGGGCGTACTGCGGTTCGTTCCTCAACTCAAGGACATCGTGCTTGCCCGTTTCGGTGCCCTCCCCTTCTTTCATGATGCCTTTCTGAGGGGTTTAGATGGAAAGCTGCGCCTCCATGTAAACAGACGAATAGAGGTGTACAAGAAGCTCACCGGTTGTTTGAGGGACTATTTCCCTCAAGTGAGACTCTATCTATGCATGGAATCCACACACGTTTGGAGACAGGCACTGGGGATTGAAATGGAAAACAATGATCAATTGGCAGAATACTTGAATGAAGCCGTATGCTGCGACGACGATTCCAGGTAAGATCCCACTGTCCCTATCGACCAGGCACGTCCCATGACTCCTCCACGTCTCCAGAAAGGGACACATACAAGATTCGCCTGTGAAGAGCCTTATTGAGCACTCTTGCGGCCAGAGCGCGACGCTGCGCTCTCGATATGTCCGATGCTGAGCAGTATGCGTCAAGAAACCTTAGTCTGTCCGTCAGAGTTACTACAAGAGGTGTCGATAGGAACAGTTGCGCAAGGTTTTTTGCTCTTTTCTTGATCGGAATGCGTCTCCTGAAAGTAACATCGTCGTAATCGATTGGAAAAATAAGAGGTTCGGAATCAACACTGTGATCTTCACCGGCGACATCCCTCGAACTAGAACACGGCTTCTCAGTCTCATCAGGTTCGGAGATGAGAATGTTGCACGTCTTGAGGTCCGCATGAAATATGCCTTCCCGGTGGAGCAATCCAACGAATTCTCCCACCTCCCTGACAAATGCCCGTCTCTGATCCGGAGAAGACCAGTCGGCCTTTTTCTTCAGGATATATCGGTCCAGTTCCATGGCTCGCGGGACTACTTCCATGACCACCCACTCGGTGTGCGGCAGTCCAAGAAATCTTTTCTGGATCAAAGCAATGGGGCCGGCAACTCTTATTCCATAGTCGTTCAGCCTTTGGCCGTTGAGAAAGGTCCGTAGACCATGAGAAGGTCGCCCAAGGGACTTCAAGGCATGAAGAAGTCCGCGCCAACGATATTCTTTCACACAGACCCGAACGGATTGATGCACGGTGACGATGGTCACCGCAGTTTCCCGCGAGTTCTTGCAGACCGAGGAATCCTTTTCCTCTAAAAGCTGTTCGTGATTCTCCAAGATCTCTCGGAGAACGTCCTGGGCATCGGTTCCTCCCAGCCGGGAAGCGAAAGAACCGCTGGTCATTATCTTGAGTCTATTGTATTGGATCTTCTGCAAGGACAGCCCCGAACCGCCGGTTACTGCAATGCGTCAACACCTCGACCCGGCCCCAACAATAATTTCAAAATCTTGTATTTCAGGAAATAGCGCCAGCTTCTTGGTCGCAGCGGTGTCCGAACTATGGAATTCCGAAAGCTCTCCACTGCTGCGGCGAGATTGCCTGCCCGCAGATAGGCGCGACCGTACGATATGTCATGGTCCGACATGGTTTTTCTGAAAAGAGATTCTGGAATTTTCTCTTTGTCATAATGCTTGAACAGTATGTCCTGGGTATCTTTTCTGAGACCAAGGCGATCATGACTGGTGTTTGCATCGTAAAACCTGATGAGCACCAACGGTTTGTTAATGTAGGCTATTGGAAATTGTCGGGAGATCTTGAGCCAGACGTCAAACTCATCGGCAAACCTATATTGTGGATCAAAGCCTTCGATTGACTGCAAGACGTCCTTTCTGATGATTACGGATGAAGTATGTATGAAGCTCTGGGAGAAGACTTCTGCAAAAAGATCTCCGGAGATCCACGACACTTTTCTCGGTTGCTTGATTCGCTTCCCCAGCCGAACATGTCTCGCCGAGACAAGAGCCACATCTTGATTGGTTGCGACATAATCCATTTGGATTTGAAGTTTGTCCGCCATCCACAGATCATCGTGATCCAGGAATGCGATCCATTCTCCCCTCGCCCTTGATATCCCGTGGTTTCTTGATGCAGCGATGCCTTGATTGGGCTGCCTGAATGCACGGATATCTGTCTGGTGGATCAGCCATTTCCATGTGCCATCTGTTGAACCGTCGTCGATCACTATGATCTCAAAATCCCGGAACGTTTGGGTCCTGACTGACTCCACGGTTTCCCTGAGGAGTGAAACCCTATTGAAAGTAGGTATTACGACGCTCACCAGAGGCTCGTCGCTCATGACCTCTCCGATACCAGAATCCGGTGAATACTCTCGAGAACATGTCTCGGAGTAAGGCTTCTCATGCAGGGATGTGCAGGATCAGGGCACTTGAAATGGCGACAAGGGGCGCACGAAGCCGTTCCCTCAAGGGTATGTGCTCGGCTGCCCAGAGGGGCCGTGGCGCCGGGTGATGTAGGGCCGAAAAGAGTGACAACGGTCGCTGACGCTGCTGCAGCCAAATGGGCGCTCCCAGTATCATTTGAGATAACCATCAGGGAACAAGACATGAGAGCCATCATCCCCAGGATATCCGTTCTTCCTGACATGTTCACGCCGGACGGCTTCTGTTGTATCGAAATAATCTGCTCAATCAACTCCGTCTCCTCCGGGGACCCACAAAAAACCACTTGAGCCCCATACTGCTCCGTCAGCAGATCTGCCAACTCAGCAAAATAATCCTGCGGCCATCTTTTGGCCTGAGAATTAGCAGACCCCGGGCACAGACAGAAAATGGGCTTACGATCATCCCCGCCGATTTGCAAGACCATCTCCCTTGCTTTCTGCTTGCTTGAAGATGAAAAGGGAATCGTACAATCCGGTTCATCAATCTCATGCTTCCCATGTCCGGGGTACAACGATGCGATGAATTCATATATTCCCAGGTAATAGAAGGCCTGGTGCTGATTCCGTATGTTCGGAGGAAACGGTATTCTCACATTCAGCAAGGGACCTCTGAGATCAGTGGCATAGCCGGCCCGGAGAGGTATGCGTGCCAGGAACGACGTAAATGCCGACTCAAATGCATTCTGAAACAGAATGACAAAGTCGAAGGATCTTTTTCTTAATCTCTCGGCCATGGAGATTGACCTGAGAAGCGGTCCCCCAGAATGGGCAGGAAAGGTTATTACGTCATCACAAACCCCTGCCGCGTGTACGATGGGTGCAACATTTTCCGGGACCCAATATGTGACGGTCCCCTGGGAAAAGAGACTCCTGATTCCCTTGGCAGCGGGTAAGCTAATAATGGTATCACCGGCCCAATTTGTCCCTCTGATCAATACGTTACGCGGTTCGGGGAGGCGAGGATTATGATCATTCAATGGTTTGCCCAACTCTCATGGGAAAAGCCCTCATTCCGCCGACATCACTGTTCGGGGCTCTTATTCTTAGCTCCCTTTCTTTTTGACTTTCTCTTGAACTTGCGATGCATCCAAAACCCTTGGCTTGGATCTTCTCTGAGCCACCTTTCAAAGACATCATGAAAGCGCTGGGAATTAACCTCGAGATCGTTCTGGGAATCATCGGACACCTGGATGGGGATCTCCTCTTCAAAAATACAGCGATATCTGCCGCCGGGCAATCTCGTGGCAACCACCGGGAATGTCTGAACCCTCCCCTCCACGGCAAATTTGGCAAACACCCCGTTCGCCAGTACCTTTCTTCCAAAGAAATTCACCCATATCGGGCGAGTGTCGTCCCCTCTCTGGTCGGCCAAGACCACGACCATGCTGCCGGATAACAGTTTCTCAATGACCGATCTCACTATCCCGGTATGGGGGAGAATATTCAACCCGGTCTCATCACCTCCGCGTCGAAAAAGCATTCGTTCGTTCACAAAACGGTTAGGGGCTCCTGTTACTACGAGGTGTCCTTTCAGACCCAGAAATTTACTCACAGCAGCGAGGACCTCAAAGCTGCCGTAATGCGCGGTCATGTAGTATATCCCGTTTTCGCCGGGTGCCCAGGCCACATCAAAGCTCTTTTTCCCGGAAATCTCGAGTCTCTCTGCTATATCAGCCTGAGTCCATCTGCGAAGTCGAAAAAACTCAATGGGCAACATACCCAAGTGTTCAAAGTTTTTCCGGGCAAGCAGGCGTCTCTGGGAAGCGGAAATCTCATTACCAAACGCCAAGTCGAGATTCTCTAAAGTCGCCAGACGCCGTTCCCTCGCACAAACAAATATAACACGGCCTATGAACCGCCCGACACTCAAGGCCTTTTCGTGAGAAGGTATGAGACAAAACGCCTCTTCCAGCAAACGGAAAAAAAGATAGACGACGTATTCCAGGAAAATCTTTATTTCTGGGCCATCATGACCCGTGAGTGCCCTGTCCATAAATCATGCACCCATTTTTCGGCATCTCTCCATCGATGTGTCATGTCCTTATTCCGCAGCACCGTCGCCTTGTGCTTCCAATGGTATTGCCTCGTCAATGAGCATGATTGGTATGTCGTCTTTTATCTCATATTTGAGTCTGCACGGATGACAAATCAATCCATCGCCATTCTCTGTTAAAACGAGATCTCCCTTACATTTGGGGCATACAAGAATCTCCAGGAGCTTCTCACTCACCGCCATAACGAACCTCCGAACTCTCAAACCGGACATATTTCATTGTGTCGATATGCTTATCATAAGACAGCTTTTTTTTTGCAACTTTATTTTGACACTGAGCCCGTGGAAATATATCAAGTTATACTGAATAAAAACTAACTAATATGTTTAGATGACTATGTTTGACATACAGACTGTCCTATGATATCTTTTCGGTGGATAACATTTTCGCGTTGTTTTGGGACAGCAAGCAAGTCCACAAGTTAAGCCCTGCCCTTTCCCGAGAGCGATATATAAACCCTGGAGTCCTCCCGATGATCGCCAGGAAACTTTCTGCAATAGTTTGGATCTTCACCATAGTGGCCGTATTCTGCGTGAACGCGCCTGAAGCTCTCGCGGACACGGCTGAAATAACTTCCGTTCAAGTCGCCCCGGACTTCTCTCATATCTCGATTCATTCCAACGGACCCCTGGGAAAACACTCTGCGTTCGTCATTGACCGCCCGTACAGGTTGGTAATTGATTTTGAATCCACAGCCATCGGAAACACAAAATCGAAAATACGAGTGGACCGGGGACCTCTCATCGAAATTCGTCTTGGCTACAACAAAGGCCGGGCGCGCGTAGTAATAGATTTCGGTGAACATCCCGTGCCTCCATTCAACATCGATCGAAAAGGCGATGCATTTGTCGTGGCATTGGGACAGACTCACCTAATCCCCGAGGAAAGAGGTGCATCGCGTCAGGAGCCGAGTCTCAAGAGACAGCCCCAGAGGCCTCCAGAAAAGCACGTACAAGCGGTTCAACCCCAATCCAAGCCGACTCCTGCACCGCAACCGGCGGCAGGATCTGAGTCGCATCCGGTTTCTCTGTCAAGGTTTCAGCAACCTGGAGATGATTCTGCAATCACGGTGAAGGATGCTGGGATAAAGAGTAACTTGGTTTTTGTGGAGCTTGTCCACAAGGGCGATCCTCGAATTTCGTATCGTCTCATTGTCGACCTGGATATTGAAGACCTCAACATCCGCAGTGCAAGCATGAGCGACGCGAAGGGTAACCTCAAGAAGTTTCAGATATCCAAAACAGAGACGGAGAAGCTTAGCCAATCACGTTCCGAGAGTGGCGCGACCACAGGCCCGAGGCGCCAGTCTGCAACCGGCCTGGCCGCGGCGGCACAGGTCACACCAGGCATTACGGCGAGACCAGGTGCGGAGTCCCCCCGTCTCCAGACAACCCCCAAGAATTCCACAAACGGCTGGCCCTTCAAAATAGAAGAATTTCAGCCTCAACCAAAAACCGCTGTTCGCTGACCAACAAGACACCACAGCATACATATCTGCATAACCAGGTCTGTCCAAATGATGAAGGGGCGATTCTGTCGAATCGCCCCTTACGTTACTTGGCACTATCAGGGAGTTTTCCAACGGAGGGGTTCCGGGCTAGGGCCAGACGATCGCGTGGTACTAAATACTAAAGAACACCTTCTGCAATACCTTTGGGGTGTAGCCCACCACATCCAGGTAGAGTGTGATGCCGCCGTTGAAAAAGGGCCATCCGGCACCGAGGATCATCGCAGTATCGACATCCTTGGGATCGGCAACCACCTTTTCCCTCAAACACAAATCAATTTCGACTGTCAAACTTGTGAGCAGTTTGTCGAGGATCTCTTCCTTGAGGAATTCTTTTTGAGGTCTGCCTGCCCAAATCTCTGCAACCTTGGGGTTGAGGGTTTTCCCGGGACCAAATCCCTGGTAAATGGAGCCTACCTTGGCATTGACCAACTGTCTCAGATGCTCATTGATCGGGAATCGTTCCGGCCAAGCACGATGACACGTTTCAAGCACATGAAACGCCACGGCAGGGCCGACCAGGGCGAGCAAATCGAATGGCGCCATGGGCAGCCCCAGATCCAGGGCGGCGTCATCGACAAGCATAAAATCCGCCCCTTCATCAACTATTTCAAAACAATCGCTCAGCAACTTGGTCAGAATCCTGTTCACGAGGAATGCTGGTGAATCTTTCACTAGGATTGCCGTCTTCTTGATCTTTTTTGCGATTGCAAAGGCCGTGGCAAGGGTTACGTCATCTGTTTTTTCACCCTTGATGATTTCAAGCAAGGGTAGAATTGCCACGGGATTAAAGAAATGGAACCCCACCACCCGTTCGGGATGCTTGAGTTTGGAAGACATCTCCGTAATTGACAGACTCGACGTGTTTGTTGCGAGGATGCACTCAGGTGAGATCACTTCCTCCGCTTGAGCAAACACATCTTGCTTGACAGTCATCTCCTCAAAGACTGCCTCGATCACGAAATCGCAGTCAGTAAAGTCCTGCCAATCAAGCGTCCCGATCAAGATGTGAAACAAGTGATCGGCCTTTGCCTGTGTCAGGCGTTGTTTGCTGGCCAGAGCCTGCAGTTCTCCCTTTACGTACCCGAGTCCCTTGTCGAGAAACTCCTGTTTGATGTCCTTCATGACAACAGGGACGCCGTAACGTCGCAGGAAAAGCAGAGCCAATTGAGACGCCATCAACCCCGCTCCCACGATACCGATCTTTTTTATGGGGCGTGGTTTAACGTCTTCCGGTCTGCCTACCGGTTTTTTTGCTCTCCGCTGAATGAGGTCGAAGCTGTAGACCCCGGCTTTGCACTGGCGAGACTTGATAAGATCTCCCAAAGCCTTGTCTTCTTCTTCAAAGCACTCTCCGATCGCCCTACCGAGATCACAAGCACCTTTCACCAATTCTATGGCTCGATACGGTGCCGGAGCCGCGCCGTGAACCTTCATGTCAACAAAACTATGAGCCTGCTGAACATGGGAGGACAATTTCGATACGTCGGGAGGCTTTCGCTCTATGGTCTCCGAACCCTCTATGATCCTTTCCAATAGGGCCAGAGACTCGTCAAAGAACTCCACCGCATCAAAAAGCCTATCTGCGAGTCCCATTTGAAACGCCTTGGTCCCATCGATGAGTCTGTTTTGATTAAGGGCGTTGTAGACTATGAGTTCAAGGGCCTTTTCCGGCCCAATCAATCTCGGGGTAAGAGAGGATCCGCCCCAGCCCGGTATAAGGCCCAAGAAACACTCCGGAAAACCTATCGCGGGAACCGCCTTGGAAACCGTTCGATAATTACAGTACAGGGCGATTTCCAACCCGCCGCCCAGGGCGGCTCCATTGATTGCTGCAAGGGTCGGGATCTTGAGATCCATGATACGTTTCATGGCAGCATGGCCTGCTGCTCCAATCTGTCGGCCTTGTTCAAAGGTGTTGATGAAGGGGACCTGCATCAGATCCGCCCCAGCCGCAAAGATGTAATGCTTGCCACACAACATCATGCCCTTCAATTCTTTGTCCGCCTCTATCTTGTTCATCGCCTCATGAAGCGAGACAAGGGCCTTCTCAGCAAATGTGTTTGGTTTCTTATAATCTTCGCCGTTATCCATGGTCACAATCGCGATTTTTCCGACACGTGACTGGAAGTAGTTCGTAAGAAATAGTGTGGGTGAATCAGCCATGACGATTCCTTTCATAGAGTCTCAATGTTGTTGACTACAGGCAGCCGTTGCTCCATGGGCTACTTCCCGTTCCCCCAAGTTTCCATACGCCGAAGATGAATCAGCGCTTGTTTCTTGGGGTGGCCCGTTAGTCATCCTTCTTCTTTTTCTCTTTTTCTTTTTTGTCTTCTGATTTTTCCTTTTTGCCGTTGCGCTGCAAATTTTTCCAGACGACCGTGCCACCCTGACCAAGACCTACGCACATGGTAGTCAGTCCGTATTTGACTTCGGGATGTTCAGCGAATCCATGCATGAGGTGACAGGCTAAACGAACACCGGAGGATGCCAATGGATGCCCGAAGGCAATGGCGCCACCGTAGATGTTCAGCCTGGGGTCATCGGGAAATGTCAAACCAAATTCTTTCATGAAAGCAATCGCCTGCACCGCGAATGCCTCGTTGAGTTCAATGAGGCCGATATCATCGATGCTCAAGCCGGCCACCTTCAATGCCCTATGGGTTGCGGGGATGGGGCCTATTCCCATGATCTCAGGCTTCACCCCCGCGTATGCAAAGGCCTTGAGTTCCATTTTAGGCTGAATACCTAGCTCCTCGGCCTTATCCATTGACATCAGGAGAGCGCCCGCGGCACCGTCGTTCAACCCGGACGAATTGCCGGCTGTTACACGGCCCATAACCCTGAATGGTGTCTTGAGACTGGCCAGCCCCTCCTTAGTAGTCTGAGGCCTGGGCTGTTCATCCGTATCCGCGACCACCCATCCACCTTTCGTGTAGACCGTCATAGGCACTATCATTTTTCCAATCTTTCCTGATTGTATCGCATTCGCAGCCCTCATTTGGCAGAGCAGTGAATACTCGTCGGCCATCTCTTTGGTGATATCCGGGAACATGTCGTGGAGATTCTCGGCAGTCTCGCCCATGGACATGGCGCTGGGATCAACCAGCTTGTCGGTAAGAAATCTGGGATTGGGGTCTGCAGTGGCACCCATGGGGTGATGTCCCATGTGCTCCACTCCACCCGCAATCGCCACATCACACGCACCCACGGCTATCTCTGCCGCCGCGGATGTCAATGCGCTCATACCGCCTGCGCACATTCTATCTATGGAATAACCTGCCGTGGTTTCGGGAAGTCCGGCGAGGATTACGGAAGTACGCCCCAAAGTCAACCCCTGGTCCTTTTCCTGACAAAATACTCCCCAGGCATTTTCTTCAATCATCTCTGGTTTCACTTGAGGATTCCGCCGGACCAATTCTCTGATGACCTTTACCACCATGTCGTCAGCCCGCGTGGACCAAAAAACGCCTTTTTCGCCCGCCCTACCAAAGGCGGTTCGAATTGCGTCTACCAAAACTACTTTTCTTGATTTCATATTTGAGACTCCGATCAGGACCTAGAAGAGAGCAAAAGACTCTTCTGGAAGATCAATTGCAGATCGCTCACCACTCATAATGGCCCTTGCCTTGCCTTTAGAGAGCGACAGAATTGTGTTTGCAAAGAACTGTGCGGAAGCCATCTTGCCTCTATAGAATGCTGCGCTTCTGTTGGTTCTCAACAGCTCGGCTTTTTTCTCGGCAGTATCCGCCTTTGCATCCCCATAGAGTTCTTCGAGACGCCGGTCGGCAATAATAGCTTGCCAGAGCAGCATAAAGCCGACCGCCACGTCACCGAAGAGTTCCAAATACGGGCTCGCATACAAAATGGGAGTCATGAAGTCCTCGGTTATACTCTTGAGTCCGAAGTACCTGGTGACTTCGATAAGCTGCCGCCGAGCATCGTCAAATGGCT
>JAUPKT010000459.1 GCA_030837305.1 Thermodesulfobacteriota bacterium | reverse complement strand
CAGATCTGGATGAAGTTTAAGTAGATTAGGAGCAAGACATGAATAATACCAACAGAAACTAGGATAATGGATAAACTTGAGGAACAATGGCCTAGAATCTCAGAGCTGGCATGTTCGAGGGATTCTTTCGACCGAACGACGGCACTTGCTAGAGCTGTCTCTGCTATTGAACAGGCGCTGATCGCAGTTGATATAGAATCAGGGAAGAGAATTGGTGTAACCCATCGTCTCAAAGAATGGGCTTCGAGCACAAAATCGAAGCGCATCCCGTCAATAAGCATGTTAGTGAAGGCTGTCGAATTTCGAAACCAAGCCATTCATGAAAATGAACCGCCTGAAGCTTATCAGACAGCGGAGGCAGTCAGCATTCTGAATGAGGCTTGGCGATGCATGAGGAAGAGCTTCGTCACGAAGAAGAAGGCCATAGATATCGGGATGGCAATTCTCGATTCGGGGGCAGGGACTGATGTCTTCCTGTATGGTTCTCTTGCTCGTGGTTCCAAAGAGCCTAAAGACATTGACCTACTTGTATTTGATAACGGTGACCTTTCCTTCTTAGGGCTTTCTTACGATAAGCATAATTCGTGGGAAATGATGGATGACCTTTACAAATCGTCCGAGAATAAGGCGGCTTTGAAATGTGGTTGGCTTGATACCGTTTATATCGACGGCGAATTATTTGGCGAGGACGATGAATACACACTACATTTCGCCCAGCGTCAACGCGATCCACTTTTTTTGCTCAATGTGGCTGATAATCTACTTAGATTGGATACCAACAAAGGCATGTGGAACAAGAAATTCATCCCACAAAAGTTTGTTATCTTAGCGGGCCTACGCAAGCAGCTCGAAAGGGAAAATATTGTTGCTCCTCAGAGAATTCAAAACAAATATGGCATCGAGACAGGCGGCTAGTCATTTCCGTCTACCTTGGATCCCATAGTTTTGTCCTAATTGTCTCGGAGAGAAAGGAAGGTTAGATGGCACCGATTTATCCCGATCTTTGGAAACTGGCTGCGGTAAGCGTGGTTCTGTGTGTCCTGTTGTACACGGTCATTGTGGTCGCGTTTGGTATCACTCCAGAGCTGATGCTGCTAAAAGTTGGCATGATAATCACTTGCGTTGGACTATTCTGGGTTTATTTCGATAAATGGGGATGGAAGCAGAAGTGGGTTCGTTTGGGTGGATGGCTGACTGACATACCCAACCTCAATGGGCGATGGGTCGGAACAGTAGATCGAATGGGAGAGAATGATCCACATGAATTTGTTGTCGAAATCAGGCAAACATATTTGCGAACTCAATTGCATACCTACAGTAAGAATTCTCGTGGAAGTAGTATTACTGCGCAATTCATTACTGATCCGTTACACGGCCGGTACAGATTGATTAGTACTTGGGAATGCCACACGAAGAATCGGATTGACCAGAGTGTAATTGATGAGTTCATAGGAACATCCGTATACTCAATCATAGAAAAGGAGAATGAGCGAGTTCTGGAGGATTATTACTTCACAAGGCGGCATCCTCAAACAACGGGAATAACGCAACTGAAATATATGGGAAAGAAATTGCAGAACGGGGTTTGATGAAATGAAGATCAATATTAATTTTCCGCTGACCAAGGAGGCGCTCTCTTTGGTGCGTCGTATCAATACGTGGTATTTGGACAACGGCGAAACGGAGATCGTCTTTACGGATTCCGGACCGTATCCCCACCTCACACTATTGATGGGTGATATTGCCCCAGACAAACTAGAGGAAATGATGTGCAGAATCATAGGTCTGCTCAATACAATCTCTCCTCCCACCGTGTATTTCACTGCTCCTCACAGACCTGCGTCCGACTCACGGTTTGTCTTCTTAGGGGTAAAGCGTCCTGACTGCCTCCATGAGCTCAAAGAGCAAATGGCGGAGTGCATGGTTGGAATCTTTACCCCAAGCGAGCACGGAGGCATCGATATAGCACCCCATGTGACTGTCGCGTACCTCACACAGTCAAGCAACTACAGCCCTTTTCGACTTGAAAATTGCACAAAAACGAAGTGGATCCCAGATCGGATTGCCGTGTCGCAAACCGGAAAGCATGGAACTTGTATAAAGAATCTCGATGTGTTCGAGCTTTAGACTCGCGATGAAGTGAGCCTTACCCCAAAATCTGGACAGGTGCTTAAGGTGGAGGTGTATGATAAGCACAGTGCAGAAAGGGTATGAGCGATGGCTGGAAAAAGAAGGAATTTTGACGAGAAGTTCAAGGCGCGCGTGGCTGTGGAAGCCTTGCGCAATCAACGGACGGTAAGTGAGATCGCCGCCGAGTTCGGGGTGCATCCCAATCAAGTACGGGACTGGAAGAAACAGCTCTTGAGTAAGTGCCCTGAGCTTTTCGCGGACGGCCGCAAGCGCGGAACCGAGCCCGAGGAGCAACTGGCCAGCCGGCTATACGAGGAAATTGGCCGGCTCAAGGTAGAGCTGGACTGGCTCCAGCGTAAGGTGTGTCTTTAACGCCATGGAGGCACGAAGTTTGATCGACCCCGGTCATGCCGAGTTGTCGATAGCCACCCAGTGCGGCTTGCTCGGCCTGCCGCGTTCGACCTATTACTACGCGCCCAAGGGCGAGACGCCGTTGAACTTGAATCTCATGCGCCTCATTGATGAGCAGTATCTGAGCACGCCGTACTATGGCGCGCCGAAGATGACGGCGCATCTGCAGCGGCTCGGTTGCACGGTCAACCACAAGCGGGTGGAACGGCTAATGAAACTTATGGGATTGCGGGCGGCCACGCCCAGACCATGGCTCAGTCAACCCGACGCCACGCACCGGATCTACCCGTATTTACTGCGCGATCTGGCGATTGAACGGCCCAACCAGGTGTGGTGCAGCGACATCACCTACATCCGCCTGGCGGGCGGCTTCGTCTACCTGGTGGCCGTCATGGACTGGTTCAGCCGCTACGTGCTCGCATGGGAATTGTCCAACACACTGGACGTGGACTTCTGTCTGACGGCGCTCTACCGGGCGCTACGGCTCGGCCGCCCCGAGATATTCAACACCGATCAAGGCAGCCAGTTCACGAGCCATGCCTTCACGGATTGTCTGCTGGATCATGACGTTCGGGTGAGCATGGACGGCCGCGGCCGGGCCTACGACAACATCTTCATCGAACGATTGTGGCGTTCGGTGAAGTACGAAGAGGTGTACCTCCACGACTACCGCGACGTGCCCCAGGCCTATCAGCGCTTGGGCGCATACTTCGAGCAATACAACCGAGAGCGGCTACATGAAAATCTGGGCTACCGCACTCCCACAGAAGTACACTTCGATGCAGACGCGCAACGGGCAGCTTGACGCCCGGCAAGGAAACGATTACCATGAAACCACCCAATAGAGAGGCGGGGAGAAACGCGGCCCCGGCACACCTGCCAGCCCGTTTCTCTCTGCCAATGATAGGGGAGAAGACGGGCCAAGGCCACCTTAAACCTGCCCGGTCGCTGTCCAACGAATGGGGGGAGGCTCAATATGCACCGGAAATTCTTTCTGTTTGGACGGATCAGGGCATGTATTTGCCCGCTTCGAGAT
>JAUPKT010000458.1 GCA_030837305.1 Thermodesulfobacteriota bacterium | reverse complement strand
GACAACGAGCCCGAGGGAACGGTATTTACGATCCGCTTGCCGGTAATAGGACCGGAGAAATTGCAGCCGGGGGTCGAGAGCGGTGCCTGAACGTCTCTTGGTGGTGGATGATGAACCGAGCATGAGAGAATTCTTGGAGATCATGCTCACGCAGGATGGCTATATCGTTCGTTCCGCATCGTCTGGTGAGGAAGGCCTGGAATTGTTTAAGGTCTCTGAACCGTCCCTCGTATTGACCGACGTTAAAATGCCCGGGATGAGCGGTCTTGATTTGATCCAGCGTCTGAAACGGATAAACCCTACCGTTCCGGTTATCGTTATTACGGCCTTTGCCTCAGCAGAGGATGCGCTTCGTGCGGTCCGCGAGGGAGCCTATGATTACCTTTCCAAGCCGTTTCAGTTGGACGATCTCCGAATCATAATACGAAATGCTCTTGAAGTTCATACGCTCAGACGAGAGAACCTCGAACTCAAAAGATCGATGGAGGAGAAGTTTCATTTTGGTGAGATAATTGGGAAATCATCTCAGATGCAGTCGATCTTTAAATTGATTTTGAAGGTTGCGCCTTCAAATGCCGGCATTCTTATCACAGGCGAGTCGGGTACCGGCAAGGAACTCATTGCCAAATCTATTCACCATCACTCATCACGTGCCGACAAACCCTTTGTTACGGTCAATTGCGCAGCGATACCAGAGAATCTTCTTGAATCAGAGATGTTTGGTCATGTCAGGGGGGCATTCACGGGTGCTGTAGGCGCAAAGATAGGGCTCGTTGAAATGGCTCATACCGGAACCCTTTTCCTAGATGAGATCGGAGAAATCCCCCTTTCAATTCAAGTGAAGCTATTGAGGTTTCTTCAAGAAAGGGAGTTTCGCAGGGTGGGTGATACGGAAGACAAGAAAATCGACGTGAGGATCATAGCAGCCACGAACAGGAATCTGGAAGACGATCTGCACCACGGCTCGTTTCGAGAGGATCTTTACTATCGTCTCAATGTGATTCGCGTCAATTTACCGTCGCTTCGAGACAGACCGGAGGACATTCCCTTGCTCACGGAATATTTCTTGAAAAAGTATGCAGCAGCGCAACACAAGCAAATCCAGAGAGTTTCGTCCCTTGCCATGCGCGTCTTGTGTAACTATGCATATCCGGGCAACATAAGAGAGTTGGAGAATATTATTGAGCGGTGTGTCACCTTGGAAGAGTCGGACCAACTCACTGCGGAGAATCTACCACCCAAACTATTCGAGAAAGAGCCGGGCATAGTGTCTGTGGAAGAGCCTGATATAGGCTCTGGCGGCATTGATCTGGAGAAAGCGTTGGAGTCGACGGAACGGCAACTGATCACAAGAGCCCTGGCAATCGCCGGGAACAATAGAAGCAAGGCAGCGGCTTTACTCGGTATATCCTTTCGCTCTTTCCGCTACCGACTTATGAAATTGGGCATGGCAGTCGATGAGACTGCGTGAGTGGAGACTACGTAATGGAGCATTACTCTGTCGTGCTTGCGGCGGACTTACCAAACCCCGCTGATGTTGAGGCACTCGTCAAGAGGGTGGGATCCGTCGTTGACGGAGTAAAGATCGGCATGTCCACTGTGCTTCAGGCCGGAGTGGGTTTTCTGGCGAGCATCAGAGACGCGGTATTCCCAAAACCCGTTCTCTTGGATCTCAAGATTGCGGACATCGGGTATAGCGGGAGTACCGGTTGGGAAGGCACAAATGCGAAGATAATGAGATGTCTTGGCGATTCGGGAGCCACTCATGTTACCGTTCACGGCTTTCCCGGTTTCGTGTCCGTGGCGGAGGCTGTGGCTGTGGCCCACGAAGTAGGGATATCCGTCTTGTTGCTTCCAATTATGAGTCATCTGGGAGCCGACCTTTTCTTTTCGAGACCACTCGATGGAATCGAATTGGGATCAAGATGCCGAGAAATTGGGATTGGAGGACACGTTCTGAACGCTTCCCGTTGTTCCAGTGTAACGGATGGTATTGTGATCTTGGGGGAAGCTTTGGATACGGATGGTTACATCGGTCCGTCAACCAATCCTAAGGTCCTGAAGCGGATGAGGGAGCTGACATCTCGGCCGATATGGTGCCCTGGATTTGGCAGACAAGACAAGATGGGGAGAGATCTTGCTCAACAGTTGTCAGATTGGGCCTACTCTTTAGGCCCTCAATCGGCAGCCATTGTGGGTTCCCTGATCTTCACAGCATCTGACCAGCTTTCGGCTGCGAAACAGGTTATTGAAACCAGAGACAAAATTGTCGAGTCAATTAGATGACTAAGTGAGAGAATTTATCTCTCCGATTACATTACTGGAAGGCGAAAATCTTTTCCTCCCCTCCCGGCGGAGTTATATACAATTGGAGACAATTGGGACCGGTTGTTTGCAGAAAATCCAGAAACATCTCGTGGCTTCCGGGCTGCAAATCGACGCTCCCAGACTGGTCGAGCACCTTGCCTTGACCCTCGGCATTCAAGACCATCTTTTTCCCGATAATAAGTCGGGCTGCGTCTTCGCATACGACACGAAATTTGTACGTCCCGGCTTCTTCTTCCGTGAGAGAGAATTTAACGTAGAAGCGGAGTCCCAACCAATCGGTCCG
>JAUPKT010000457.1 GCA_030837305.1 Thermodesulfobacteriota bacterium | reverse complement strand
TAACTCATCCAACGCTTCGGATCCATTCTGCGCATATTTCTTGTTCAAGAGTTCAATGCTCGTTCTAATTGGCTTCAGGGCTAGTAAATCGAGACCATATTTAGTGCCTCTGCCCAGTGCCAGACCTCCGGTCTCGTGGTCCGCCGTGACAATAATAAGCACATCGGGATGTGCCTTTTGAAACTCAAAGGCGACCTCAACGGCATTGTTGAAAGCAATCACATCATAGATTGCGGCCTTGATGTCATGTCCATGACATGCATGGTCAATTCTGCCGCCCTCGATCATGAGGAAAAACCCCCGGTGATTTTCTTTCAACACATCGAGAGCGGCCTTGGTCATTTCTGCAAGGGATGGCTGATTTCTTAAAGATGCCTCATTGAGACGATCGATCTCGTAGCTCATGTGAGAATCTGAAAACAATCCAAGGATTTTTTGAACACTTGCCATGTTTGTTGATCGAAGTTGATCGATCGTGGAAACAAACGTGTAACCCGCTTGTCTTGCTTCAGCAGTGATGTCCCTTTGGTTGGTTCTCTTGCTCTTTTTTGACACCGTTGAAGGCACGAAGTATTGAAGACCCCCCGCAAAGGCCACCTCTGGTGCTATTCCCAGGAATTGGTCTGCAAGAAGTTGTTCGTTATCCCGGGAGACCGAATGCCCATACATGGCCGCAGGCGTGGCATGAGTCAAGCGAGTGGTACTCACAACTCCAAAGGCCAACCCTTTTTCTCTCGATGCTTGAGGGACAGTGAGAACTTTACGATTATCCGGGAGGACATTGAGCCGATGATTGTTTGTCTTGTAACCGGAAAGCAGTGCGGTTGCAGCGGCAGCTGAATCGGTGACCTCGGAGTCGGCGGATCGAGTACTGGAAATACCACGTACAACAATGTTGTTCGGAAAGAGAGTTCGGCCGTAGACGGCTCTTGAATATATATCCGCTGCGGTCGTGATATTCAGTCCCATCCCGTCTCCGATGAAAAGAATGACCCCTCTGGCCTCTGGGGCCGACTCGGCATGCACGGTGAGGCAACCCGCAATCAAGAAAGAGGCAAACAGTACAGCGAGATAAATTCCCGTGGCTAATTTCACGATAAGGACTCCATGCGAACACAATATTTTTCGTTGTTACCAGAACAGCAGGACGCGCTTCTGCTGAAAATCAGCAGAAGTGGAGCTTCTCTCAACCGGTGCTCTCGTTCTTCCCATTGATTGTCAAGGCCTTGCAAAATCTTGCACCTCAATTATTCACATTCATTGTGAGAAATGTGTTAGGACCATGACAAAAAACGGGTTGACCAGTTCTCCAAAAATTCTTGGAACAAATACATCTGTTTGATTTCGTGTAGCGTTCATGCTTATATGGAGTGCCGCAGACGGGCCGCTCGGAGAGTACAGTCTCTTCTGACCGCTTGGTTGGTCATCCGAATGCTGAGCCCAAGTCATCCATTTCATAATGTGGCATCGCTGTCCTTTGGCCGAGCATTCTGCGCGATGGATCCCAATCGTGAGCATGGAGGTAAAGAATGATGAGATTTGCAGCGATTTGTTTGTTTTTAGTGTTAGCTCTGGTTTCACCTACTCTCGGGGCTGATCCGATTCTTATCGGTGCATACATGCCCATGACGGGGAGCGTTGCCGGATTCGGTCAAATGTGTTGGAGCGGTATCGAAGTGGCCAAGAAAATGGAGCCTGAGGTTCTTGGAAGGCCTGTAGAAATGAAACTTGTTGACACGAAGTCTGAAAAGGCTGATTCAGCGAACGCTGTTTCGCGTCTCATAGAGAAGGAAAAAGTTGTAGCGATCCTGGGCGAAACCATTTCAGGCAATACGATTGCAGGATCAGACTACGCAGAGCGTCGCAAGATACCCATGATAAGTCCCACTGCGACGAATCCCATTGTCACACAGGGAAAGAAATATGTGTTTCGAGTTTGTTTCATCGATACAGACCAGGGTCTCGTGGGCGCTCGGCTTGCTTTAGATACCCTTAAAGCCAAGAGCGCGGCCCTCATATACGACATCTCCCAGGATTACAGCGTCGGTCTGGCAAATTTTTTTAAGAAAGAGTTCACGGCTGGAGGCGGGCAAATCGTATCTGAGACAAAGTTCAAGTCGGGAGATCGGGACTTTTCGCCGCAACTGAGTCGCATCAAGTCTCTGAACCCCGATATCATTTATGCCCCGATTTATTACACCGAACTGGCTCTGATCGCCAAGCAAGCTCGGGAGATGGGTCTAAAAGCTCCCATCGTAGCCGGCGACGGTGCCCAGGCTCCAGAGCTTATCGAACTCGGCGGGCCTGCAGTTGAAGATATCTATTTCACAGCTCATTTTCACGAGGATATGGTCAACACTGAGCGTGGCAAGAAGTTCTTGGCCAAATTCAAGGCCGAGACCGGAAAACCCCTTGATTCCTTTACGGCCATGGGGGCTGATGCCTATTATGTTACTCTGGATGCCATTAGAAGGGCGGGCTCGGTCGATCCCACGCAGATAAGAGATGCGCTGGTCAAAACGAAAGACTTCGAAGGTGTCTCAGGAAAGATCTCTCTCAAAGAAGATGGGAACGCGATAAAAGAAATTGTGATCAACAAAGTCAAAGATGGCAAGTTTACTTATGTGACGACCATTACCCCATGAAGGAGCAGAGGGTGAATGCTCCTGTTTCTTCCGGGCCTTCATGGCGAGGATTCTTGCCAACTCGACGCTCAGACTCGGGGCAATGAAGAGATTCTCGTCGCGACCGTTCTTCTCCGAAGGGTCTCGTGGATTGCACGTAGTAACTCCCCTCAATGGAAGTGATCTTGAGCCTTGAATTATGAACATGCAATTCAGCAAATAGTTTTTGGCCTGACTCTCGGCTGTTTTTATTCTTTGCTCGCCATAGGCTACACCATGGTCTATGGAGTTTTGAGATTGATCAATTTTGCTCACGGCGACCTCCTGATGGTTTCTGCCTATGTGGCGTTCTTTGGAATCATGATGTTTCAGATTCCGTGGTATGTTTCTTTTGCCGCTGCCCTACTGTTCACGGCGTTTCTTGGATTTCTCATCGACCGTGGCGCCTATAAACCCATTCGAAACAGTCCTCGCATCAGTGCTCTGATAACTGCCATCGGGGTTTCCTTCCTGCTGGAGAATTTAGGGATCGTGCTTATCGGAGGAAGGCCCAAATCATTTCCCACTCCCGACATATTTTCCGGAGTCATTCTTGTGGGCGAAATCAGGATTCCCTGGTTGTCCGTATGGATTTTTTTCGTAACGGTTGTGCTCCTGGCCCTTATTCTGGTCATAGTCTATCGATTGAGGATCGGTATGGCCATGAGAGCTTTGTCTCGGGACATTGAAACCGTCAGGCTCATGGGGATTGATGCCGACCGAGTCATCTCGTGGACTTTTGTTTTAGGGTCGGCATTGGCAGCCTGTGGGGGGATTATGTGGTGCCTGAAGTATCCTGCATTGGAGCCCTTCATGGGGGTGATACCAGGCTTGAAGGCCTTTGTGGCCGCTGTATTGGGGGGTATCGGCAACGTAGCAGGAGCAGCGCTTGGAGGCATGATTCTCGGATTAGCTGAAATCTTGATTGTAGCAGTACAGCCGGATTGGTCGGGTTATCGTGATGCCATAGCTTTTTGTATCCTTATTATCCTCTTGCTGACGAGGCCTACGGGAATCATGGGAGAAAAACTTCCGGATTAGAGGAGTCTTATGTGCAGTCAGACGATGTGAAACTCTGAGGAGGCCTGTTCAGTGAGTCCATCAACCTCTGTGACAAGGGATCACTGTCTCACCATTGTATCGTTAGGCGTACTCCTCACCTTTCTATCATTGGCAAACAATCTTGTAAGCGATTACGGCATACGGATACTGAATAGCATCGCTATATTCATCATCCTTGCAGTAAGTTACAATCTCATCAATGGCATTACCGGGCAGTTTTCCCTCGAACCAAATGCTTTCTTAGCTATTGGAGCTTACACGAGCGCTCTCCTAACCCTCTCTCCTGAAGAAAAGCTTCGTACATTTATTGTGGCCCCGATGATATGGCCGTTGTCCGAAGTTTGCGTGTCATTCCCTGTATCCTTACTGGCGGCGGGTCTGGTGACGGCTCTTTTCGCACTTCTCATGGCCATCCCTGTGTTTCGTGTTCGGGGAGATTACTTAGCCATTGTCACCCTGGGCTTTGGGGAGGTGATTCATGTGGTGGCGAACAATCTTGTGTCCGTGACCAATGGCCCTCTAGGCCTGAAAGGGCTTTCTCCATACACTGATTTATGGTGGAGCTGGGGCATTTGCATTTTCACGGTTTTTTGTATTGTAAGACTGGTGAACTCGTCTTATGGGAGAGCCATGAAGGCAGTTCGTGAAGATGAGACGGCTGCCCAGGCTATGGGAATCAATGCATTCAGGATCAAGACGCTGGCCTTTACCTTGAGTGGTTTCTTCGAGGGCGTAGCTGGGGGACTGCTTGCACATTTGATTACTACCATTTCACCGTCGCTGTTCACGTTTATGTTCACCTTCAACTTATTGATAATAATTGTCATAGGAGGTCTAGGAAGCACTACCGGTTCCGTCATTGCTGCGGTACTCATCACATGGGGTGGAGAGTTCCTCAGATTTGTGGAAGAACCTGTTGTCCTCTTCGGGTACTATTACGAAGGAATACCCGGTATGAGAATGGTCATATTCTCGATCCTATTAATTGTTGTAATGATCGTCGCCCCCAGGGGAATTATGGGACGAAATGAATTCTCCTGGCAGAGACTCATTGATTTGGCAAAGAGAATTCGACCAGGTTTGGAATGAATATGGCTGATTCCTTTTTCCAGGTTTCCGATTTGTCCGTCGTTTTTGGTGGACTGACTGCTTTGAATGGCCTGGACTTCCATATTGAGCAAGGGCAAATAGTGGGGCTGATTGGGCCGAACGGAGCCGGGAAAACAACAGCCTTCAATGTTATCAGTGGGAGAATGAAACCCACTTCCGGTAGAGTCCGCTTCAAGGGTGTCGACATTACAGGATGGCCGGCTCCGCGTGTCGCGCAAGCCGGAATCACTCGGACATTTCAAAGCATCAAGCTGTACGAAGATTTGACCGTAATCGAGAACGTGATGGTAGCGGCACATTCGAAGGTTCGGTATTCCTTTGTAGAGGCCATTGTGGGACTTGGTCGGTTTAGTCGGGAGGAGAGGCGAGTTTACGACCAGGCTCAAGAACTGTTGAAGCTTATGGGATTGGCCGAGCAGGCTCATGAAAAAGCCGGAGTCTTACCATACGGCAGTCAAAGGAAACTGGAGATTGCTCGAGCCTTGGCCCTGGAGCCTTCGCTCCTTTTATTGGATGAGCCGGTGGCGGGCATGAATCCGGTGGAAACAAGGGACTTCACACATCTACTCAAGCGAATGAATAGAGACATGGGGCTGACCATCGGTCTCATTGATCATGACATGAAGTTTGTGATGAATGTGTGTAACAGGATAAAGGTCATCGACCATGGATTGCCCATTGCCTGGGGTACTCCTGACGAGATTTGTCAAGATGAGAGGGTTATTCGTGCTTATCTTGGCCAGGGCTTTTGAACCAGAAGCAAGATATTCGTCCTTTGGACATTCTTGGGGATTCACATCACCCCGCGACTTATTTCATGGACTGATGGAACAACCTTTGAGGGCAGGGGCTTAATTTGGGAGTCAGGCCCACGGGATAGAGGTCATGTCACATGCTCAGCATAGAAAATCTTCACGTAAGATACGGCGGCATTCATGCCCTCAAGGGCGTATCCATACACGTGGAAGAAAACAAGATTGTCGCACTTCTTGGGTCCAATGGCGCCGGCAAGAGTACGACCGTCCGGGCTGTTTCCGGTGTAGCGCCGATACAGTCAGGTACTATCAGTTTTGCCGGCAAGTCACTCACTGGGCTATCAGCTCACGAAATCCAACGACTGGGTCTTGTTCAAATTCCAGAGGGACGAAAAATCTTTTCAAACCTGACCGTAAGAGAAAATCTCTTTATGGGCGCCTACCACACCAGGAATAAAGCTGAAGTCTCAAAAAGGATGGAGCGCATTCTCGATACATTTCCTGCACTCGAGCCTAAGCTGGATCAAAAGGGAGGCACGTTATCGGGCGGTCAACAGCAAATGTTGGCTATTGGAAGGGCCCTGATATGTGGTCCTAGGCTGATGATGATGGATGAGCCGTCATTGGGTCTGGCGCCCATGATGGTAGGCGAAGTTTTTCGGGTCATTCAAGAAATTAGGGCTGAGGGGGTAACGATATTCCTCATAGAGCAGAATGCGGACGCTGCACTCCGAGTAGCGGATGAGGCCTACGTCATGGAGACGGGGAGCATTGTACTTCATGGGTCCGGAGCCGATCTCATGAACCATCCGATGGTAAAACAGGCATATCTAGGGCAGCCTATCTCCGATGCATGAGAAAAATTATGCTAATGATGGAAAACCTAATTGATATTTAAGAAGAAGCTTGACTCTCTGATCTTCTAATGGTAGGAAGGGCCCGGCCTCAACCTCGGGGGAGGGAGGGGCCTTGTAACCGGCAAACCGGAGGGTGAGCATGTTTAGGCATTCTCCCCTTCGGTTTCATTTTTTTGAGGTGTCCCGGGGGGGGGTTTACAGATACAGGTGGATGTATTATAAAAATTAGGTTTTGGTTCCGACATTCACCGCTAGAGACAGAAAGAGACTAAAAAGGATGGCAAAAAAAGAGGCTGCTGCGAGCAAACAGAAAGCCCCTCGGCAGATGTTTCAGGAGTACTGTGAGGCCTTTGTAGTAGCTGTCATCCTTGCAATCCTTATCAGAGCGATCTTTGTTCAGGCATTCAAGATACCCTCGGGTTCCATGGAGAATACCCTCCTCATCGGGGACCATATCCTTGTGAACAAACTCATTTATGGAATTCGACTACCGTTTACCGATCTCAGGTGGCCACGGCTGACCGAGCCGGGTCGAGGAGATGTTATTGTATTTGTGTATCCTGAGGATCGAACAAAGGATTTCATCAAGCGAGTTGTGGCGGTGGGAGGGGACACGGTTGAGATGAGGGACAAGAGGGTATTTGTGAATGGACAGGAAGAACAAGCGCCCTATGCCCGTCATGTCACAAAAGTTTCCTTGCCCGCAGACATTAGTCCAAGAGATAACCTCGCCCCTGTTAAAGTGCCCCAAGGCCATTTGTTTGTGATGGGAGACAACCGGGATCAGAGTCACGACAGCAGGTGGTGGGGATTTGTTCCTGTTGAGGATGTAAAGGGAGAGGCTTTTCTCATATACTATTCGGCAGAAGATTTTCCCCTTGTCCGGTGGGACCGGGCTTTCAAAATTATACGATAAGCAGGAACTAAGAGTTCACCTCCCTCTTCAAATGGTCAAGGAATGCTTTGCATAGAGGGGTAAGTTGGCGGTTCTTTCTTAAGGCCAAGTGCATGGGCCGCGAGAAGCGAACATTGTCAATTTCCACGCGGGAAAGATTTCCTCTTTGAAAGTCGTCATCTACGGCCTGTCCTGAAAGAATTGAAACACCAATGGCGGCCTTTATTGCTTGTCTTACTGCTTCAGTGCTCCCCATTTCCGCAACAACCGAGATTCGCTCAAGGTCAAAACCGTGTTCTTCCATGATGTTTCTCAGGACCATGCGAGTACCGGAACCCTTTTCTCTGAGAATGAATGGTTCGTCTATCAGTTCACTGAGGGCAATCCTTTTCTGTTTTGCCCATGGATGGCGGGGATGAACCGCGAGCACCAGCTCATCCGAAAAAATCTCTTCTGTCAGCAATCTGTTATCGTTCCACTGATACCCTACAATACCGGCTTCCAGTTCACCATCGAGGATTTGGTCAACGATGTTCCGGGTATCCCCGATCTTGAGAGTGATTCTAATGGCGGGATGTGACGACCTAAAAGAGCCGATATACTTTGGAAGAATGTAAGTACCGGGAATTGTGCTGGCACCCAAGACAAGACGACCCTCAAGTCGGCCTTTGAACTGACTCAAAGCCTGCATCGACTCTTGCAATATTTGAATGATGTGGATTGCGTACCCATAGAAAACGCGTCCAGCGGGAGTGGGGACTACCTCACGGCCCAACCTGTCTATGAGTATCTCTCCCACGTTCTTTTCGAGTAATCTGATATGTTCACTTACTGTCGGTTGGGAGAGGGACAGAGCCTCTGCGGCTTTTGTAAAACTTTTCAGTTCGAATACCTTACAAAAAACTTCAAGGCGGCGTATGTCCATTGACGTTCCTCCCCTTTGAAGGAGTATGCACCAGGGCCAGAATGAAAAAACATGTGTAGTTTCAGAGACTATGATAGAGTTCCTGTGACTAGCGAGGTCCAGCCGGAACTCTTGTACTCGCGAAAAATTACGTCCTGGATAGTCCAAAAATGATCGCTGAATGTTTACCAGAAATAGCTTTAGTTCATCCTCCGGCGATTAGCAAGCGTTACCTTAGAACGAAATTCATGCCTTACGGCATGGCTGTTGTTTACGCTTTCCTCAAGGAACACAATATCCCCGTCATTCAATATGATTTCTTGATGGAGTATCTGTTCGACTCGCCTGACGACATAAATTTCCATGGTTCCGATCACAGTTTTTCCGAGAGGGATTTTTTCGCCTATTTGGAGGGCAGTGCCGAGCATCCGGGTCTGGCTCACTTCACGAGGAAATACGGAGACAGGATCACCTCGGGGGCCAAAATATATGGTTTTTCAATCGTTGCCTACCATCAATATTGGGCGAGTCTCTTGTTGGCCAAATACCTTAGAGAACAGAACCCGGAAGCGATCATTGTTTTTGGAGGGCCTTTTGTAACCATCAAACCGGCAGAAGCACTGGCAGGTTTCGGACAGGCACATTATTGGATAAAAGGGAGCGGAGAGATACCGCTGTTTTTGCTGTACAAATCGCTTCGAAACGGGAGCACCGTGTCGTTGGAGGAAGTTCCGGGGCTTTTATTCAAGAATGGGAATACAATTCATCAGGCCCCAAAGTCCCGATTCCCGGCTGAAGAGGAGAGGTGTCCGGATTTTGAGGGTCTTGATTTGGATTCGTACCGTTACAATCATCCTGTAACCGGAGACAAGACCTTTTTCATGCCGTACAGATTGTCCAAAGGTTGTCCTTCGCGATGCAGCTTCTGTACGGGCCGTCTCATAGATTCGTATGATTACAAGTCGCCTCAAAAAGTAATTTCGGATCTGGAGGTCCTCTGTCACAAATACGCTTCAACGAATTTCCAATTTGCAGATGCTTCGGTAAATGGAAACCCGCATCAGCTTTCCGCTGTCTGTGATCTTATTCAGGCTCATCTCGGTGAGATCCGGTGGTATGCCTACGCAAGAGTAAGCGGTTTTGATGAACAATTATTGCAAAAGGTAAAAAAAGCGGGTTGCTTCAGCCTCTTCTGGGGGATCGAATCTGCTCATCAGCCGACAATAAATCTCCTGGGCAAGCGATTCAAGGCCGACCGCATGTACGAAATACTTGATTATTCAATCTCCTTGGGGCTGAGGAATTTTATTCATATCATGTACAATACTCCGCACGAATCGAAGGACGACATTCAAGCCTTCCAATACCTCATTCATCGGTATGTCTTAAATCCGGAGGTGGTATTTCTCCCCCAAAGATTTCTGCTGGAGCCACAATCCTACCTTCAAGAGAATCCAGGGGAATTTGGTATTTCCCGGATAAAGCCGATCGAGAAAGGTGTTTTTGAGAGGGAAGAATACATCTACTGTGAAGCGGCGGGACTAGACTATCAGGATGTAAATGAGAGGAATATCGCACATCAAGAGGAGCTTTCGGAGTGTTTGGAACTCATACGACTCATGAACTGGCGGAGAGATTCCGGGGGCTTCATGAAACGACTCGTTCCGGCACGATTCCTTGTTCATCTGGTTCATTTTCGGCACATCGGCCTCATCTCTGAGGCGCTGTATGACAAGTTGTTTCGTCCGCTCACTATCCCCCGACAATCCCTGAAGGAACAACTCTGATGATTTCCCCCCTTGAAAGTGGTTGGATGGTATGACGACGGGATTATGGTGAACGAGAAATTATTTGTGGCTAAAGGGCTATGATACCAATCGTCTAGGGATTCGGAAGGATTGTTCACGGGCGTCATGGTGAAACTGAATGGAACCGGGAAGGTCGCATCATGGGG
>JAUPKT010000456.1 GCA_030837305.1 Thermodesulfobacteriota bacterium | reverse complement strand
TCATAGCGGATGAACTTTATGTCCTTGTTTGAAGCCTCCCGGTAATAATCCTCATTGAACCCATAGGTTCTCATATCCCTAAAGAGGATGAAAATGTCTATTTCCGGATTCATCTCCTTCAGTTTCAGTGCATTCTTAACCGACTGACTGCAACACAACCGGCTGCAGTAATTTCTTTCCTCATTTCTACAACCAATACATTGGATCATCACGAGACTCTGCGCATTCGTTATTGTTTCGTCTCCCTTGGTGATCCTGTCCTCCAGTTCAAGGTGGGTCAATACCCTTTCATCTTGTCCATAAAGGTACTCAGAGGGTGTGTAAACATCAGCGCCAATAGCGAGAACCGCTGCACCGTGCCGTATCTCTGAGAATCCTTTTTCAGACTTCAAGCTGGTCACAAAATTTCCCACATAGCCTTTGGCATCCGTGATTGTTGCATCATGATAGACATATATGGAAGGGTGTCTATACACCTTTTCCATGAGATCCCGCAGGTATTCCTGAACATCCAATCCATACAGCGTTGAATGAATCTTTTTAGCTATTCCCCCAAGGTCCTTATTCTTTTCCACCAAGTGCACTTCATGACCCTGGTTGGCAATGGAGAGAGCGCAATTCATGCCTGCTATGCCGCCACCGACGACCAGAGCGGCCTTGTTTACCGGCAAGTCATATTCCTGTAACGGCTCCAACCGGCAAGCTCTTGCTGCCGACATGCGGATGATATCTTTCGCCTTCTGGGTGGCCTCCTCCTTTTCTTTCGAGTGGACCCACGAGTTGTGCTCTCTGATATTGGCCATTTCCAAGTAATATGGATTAATTCCAGCCTCCCGAAGGGTGTCACGGAAGAGCGGTTCGAGAGTCCTGGGGCTGCAGGCCGCGACAATCACTCGATTGAGCCCCATTTCCTTCGCCATGTCGGTTATTTCTTTTGCGGAGTTCGTAGCGCATGAGAAGAGCTGTTCTTGAGCATAGGCCACGTTAGGCAGCGTCAGGCAGTACTCGACTGTTTCGGGAACGTTGACTATTCTTCCGATATTAGCCCCGCAATGACACACAAAGACACCTATCCTGGGTTCTTCATTGGACACATCCCTTTCAGTCGGATATATCCTTTCTTTGGCAAGATTTCCTCGTCTGTGGTCAAGGAGTTCGCCGATTTGGGAGCCCGCTCCGCTGGCGCTGAAGACCGACTCGGGGATATCGATGGGGCCCTGGAAGCCTCCACTTACAAAAATCCCGGGTCTGTTCGTTGTCATCGGATTAACGGGATTGATCTTGCAAAAATCCTGGGGACTGAGGTCTATGCCGAACTTGTTTGCAATGGACTTGGCATCGGCCGGGGCATTCAATCCCACGGACAAGACCACCAGGTCGAACTCTTCTTCCTTAACACCATCTTCGTATGTAGAATATCGCACCGTGACATTCTTGGTTTCAGGGTCCTCTCTCACTATTGATACGTAGCTTCGGATGAATCGAACCCCAGGGAGTTTCTCGGTTCTTTCGTAGTAGCGCTCAAAATCTTTTCCATAGGCTCGGATATCGTTGTGGAATATCGTACATTCTGCGTCAGGGTCGTGATCTTTTGTCACAATGGCCTGTTTCTGGGTATAAGTGCAGCACACTGCTGAACAATAGCTGTTTTCCCCCGGAGTAACCCGCCTCGAACCGACGCATTGAATCCATGCTATGTTGTGGGGATGCTTCTTGTCGGAAGCACGCAGTATTTCACCTTGATACGGGCCTGTGGAGCAGAGCAGCCGCTCATAGTCCATGCTGGTGACAACGTTGGCAAACTCTCCGTAGTGATATTCCTTCTTCACCTTTGGATCAAAGGGCTCGAGGCCGTGAGCGAGAATGATCGCCCCCACCTGTATTTCTTTTTTCTCGGCCGTTTGTTTCAAATCTATTGCTTTATTCTTGCACACTCCTTCGCAAATACGACATTTGTTCTCCTTGAGATAGAGACAGCTATCGTCAATATATGCGATGAGTGGAATTGCCTGGGCAAAGTATATATGGACCGCTTTATTCTTCGATATTTCCTGATTATACTGGTCAGGATAAAATGCGGGGCAATATTCGACACAGGTAGTACAACCCGTGCATTTATCCTCGTGAACGTACCTCGGCTTCTTAGTCAGGGTTACCCTGAAGTTTCCTACCTCCCCTTCTACACTGTTAACTTCAGTATAGGTGAGGACCTCTATGTTTGGATGCCGGCCGACCTCGACCAGCTTGGGTGCAAGTATTCACATGGAGCAGTCATTGGTGGGAAAGGTCTTGTCCAACTGCGCCATGTGGCCGCCAATACTTGGGGCTTTTTCAACCAGGTAGACCTTGAACCCCGACGTGGCAAGGTCAAGGGAAGCTTGAATGCCGCTGATGCCTCCACCAACAACCATTACGTCTCCGAAACGATCGTCTTCGAAATTTCCGTTAAGCTGCCTCACTTTTTCATTCAGCAACTGTTCTTTTTCCATTTTCTATAACCTCGTGGGGCGACATGTGCGGTTGTCGAGAGTCGGAGACAATCCGAACAATGCCTTTGTTATGCTCGGTCAAGTGACTTTGTTCAATCCAGATCCAATGAGGCTTTGCATTGGTTACATTTCATGGCGCCACGAAAAACTCTATTGCCGCATGTGGGACATACGTAGCGGGCCTCTTCGTCTTCAATCCATTTTTCAGTGCCGAACTCTCGTCGATAGGGCACAGCCCTCAGGATAACCTTCTTGCCGACGGCCATGGAGAAATTGTCGATGTATTGACAGGGAAATTCATCGCATTGATGACACCCTGTGTAACCTTTCTCTTCCGTGCAGTTCCTGATATCACATTGGCGACAATGCATGAACCGTTCATCGGATAAGCAGCCACGGCACCGAATGTCTTCTCTTGATAGGGCTTCGCTGTTAGGGAGTGCGCCCTTGCCCGGGGTTTCTCCCTTGTAAAGTCTTGCCAGGCCTTCCTTCAGTTTCACGTTGTTGTCGCGGTGTGCAATATAAACGGCACAGACACCGCAATAAAGACCGCAAGGAGAAATGAAATCGGGATTTATCTCCATGGTTTTCGTCCCTCCTGAGGCATGAATTTCATTCGTTGACACAGACAGCACCGGGAACTTTGGTTTCCTACATCAATTCCTGGACGATCTCGGTGACGTCTTTCACCTCGATCTTTTCGGCAACACCCATGGTTACCCTGCTATCTTCAAGCATGGTAATGCAATAGGGGCAGGAAGTGGCCAGCACTTCTGCGTCGACCTCAAGAGCCTGGTCTATCCTGAGATCACAGAATCTCTCCCCCTTTTGGGTTTCCATCCAAACCCTTCCGCCTCCTCCCCCGCAGCAAAGACTATCAGAACGGGACTCAGCGATTTCTTTGAGTTCCAGGCCCGGTATGTGCTGTAAAACTCCTCGCGGCTCATCATACGTGCCGTTGTGGCGGCCCAGGTAACAAGGGTCGTGATACGTCACTTTCTTCTGGTAATCCTTGTTAAGCTGAAGCCTTCCTTCGTTCACCAGTTCGAACAGGAACTGTGAGATATGAACCACCTCAAAGTTCACCCTGAATTCCGGATACTCGTTCTTGAAGGTATGGTAACAATGAGGGGACGAAACAAGTATTTTTTTGACCCCGTTATCGATAAAGGTCTTGATGTTTTCCTTGGCTAAACGCTTGAATAATTCCTCATCGCCCGTCTTGCGGATGCTCTCTCCACAGCAATTTTCCTGGGATCCAAGTATACCGAAGTCCACCCCAGCCGTGTTGAGAATGTTGGCTGTGGCTCTCGCCACCTTCTTCAATCTTGGGTCATAGCAGAGATAGCAGCAGGGAAAATAGAGAATTTCCATTCCTTCGGTGAACGGTTGTACAGAAAGGCCCTGGGCCCATGCCGCCCTCTTTTCTCGATCCTCACCGAAGGGATTTCCTTGAGCTACGAGGCCCGCATTAATGGTGCGGACGGTTTTGACAGGAGCCGGATAAACCCCATATTCATTGGCAATTCTGCGCAACGCGATCCCGGACTCTATCTGTTGTACGTCCCTGGGGCATTGCTG
>JAUPKT010000455.1 GCA_030837305.1 Thermodesulfobacteriota bacterium | reverse complement strand
CTGGGATTGAGCTTAAGAAGCTCCTCAATGCTCTGCCTTCCGTCCATCCGGGGCATGATGATGTCCAGTATCACCAACGCTATCGAATCTTTTTCTTTTTCGTAGACCTGAACAGCCTCCTGACCATCAGCGACCGCTATCACCGTATATCCGAATTGCTCAAGAGTATCTCTGCCTAGGTTTCGCACTATCTCCTCGTCTTCCACAAGGAGAATCGTCTCGGTTCCTCTAGGGGGAGCAGGAAGCTCCTCTTGAGCCTTTTGAGCTTGAGCGGTTTCCATGGCAGGAAGGTAAATCTTGAACGTAGTTCCTTTCCCCACGTCACTTCTGAGGTCGATAAATCCTTTGTGTAACTCAACTATTCCCTGAACAACCGGCAAACCTAGGCCGGTACCTTTGTGGTAATCCCTTGTCTTTGTTGAGTAGAATGGGTCAAAAAGCCTGTCCAGATGTTCGGATGCAATACCTCTTCCCGTATCGGAAATCATGAGCAACACGTGGAGACCCGGTTCCAGCACCGGATGTGGCTGACAGAAGTCTTTCTCGAGCTGAATGTTCCCGGTCTCAACTGTGAGCGTACCTCCGTCGCGCATTGCCTCGCCCGCATTGATGCCGAGATTCATGAGCATCTGATTCATGAGTCCGGGGTCTGCGTTGATAGTCGCGAGATTCTCAGTCAGATGCGTTTCTATGTCTATGGTTCCAGGGAGAGTTTGCCTGAGGAAGTTCTCAACCTCGCGAACGCTCTTGTTCAAATCGAGTGGGATGGGCTGAATATCTGCTCTTCTGCTAAATACACGAATTTTTTGCACCAAGTCCCTGGCGTCCTCGGAGGTCTTGATTATCTTTTTGAGTTCCGAATAACCCGGCTCACCTTTCTTCTTGCCAAGGAGGAGCAAATCTGAGTACCCAAGTATGACCTGGAGCATGTTATTGAAATCATGAGCTATACCAGCTGCAAGCGTGCCCAGAGCCTGCATCTTTTGAGATTGGAGAAGCTGGCTGCGGTAGCTCTCTCTTTCTGCCTCCGCTCGCTTGCGGTCCGAGATGTCACGAACGACTGACAAAACATGCACTTCGTCGCCCAAAAAGATGGTGTCTCCTGAATAGAGGCAGTCCAGTATCTGACCTGACTTGGTTCGGAACTTCGCTTCATGGTCCCTGACACTTTTTCCGTCTCGCAATAAGGCAACTACCCTGTCGCGATCTTGATGATTCTCCCAGAGGGTCAAAGCTACCGTAGAGCTTTCCAAAGCTTCAGCCCTGGAGTATCCCGTCAGTAATGAGAAAGCCTCATTGACTTCAACGATTTTTCCATCGGACATACGAGAAATGCTTATGGAATCGGGGGTGCCTTTAAATGCCTTGGAATACTTTTCTTGGCTGAACCTGAGAGCATCCTGCGCCAACAATAATTCTCTATTGGAGCGCTCGGCGTTGAGCATAAGGAATGAAAAGGTGATGACGATTTGCAGGACCATAAGGGAGATGAAGAAGCCAGCGTGGGCTAGAGTTCCCGTCAGAAGATGAAAATCTGAAACCGTAAAAGAAAAGATTGCCCAGCCGAATAGTAATGCGCTCGCCGAAGCCATCTCTGTGCCAAGGACCAGAGAAAAAACGGATTTCGTCTTGGAATAATCCTTGAAGATTATGTATGACGTCACGAGATGGGGAACTGAGAATGCAAATGATACCATGAGAGTGCGCCAAGCTGCTGAGTCGAACCAACAGACCGTACCAGCCGCAAACAGGGCATTCGCCAATGGCAGCAAGTACCACTTGCGAGATATATCAGACAGACCGAGGAAACTTCGCGTTCCTCCCAGATAAAAAACTGCAGCCAAAGGAAACAGGAAATTCTGAATGACTATGGCAAGGGAAGTCGGCAGAACTCCCCGCAGAGCTATCATCACATAACCGGATGCAATAAGACCTCCTCCAATGGTCCATTTGCCAAATCCGGGAAAAGTTACACGACTGAAGTAATAGAAAGCCATCGTAAGGGTGAGGAACCCGGTGAGGACCGTTGCCGTTATTACTAGGAGGTGCATGAATGTTTTCCCTCAATCACACTGAAGAGAATACTTCATTGGTGGTTGCGTAACTTGCCTAATAGTATCAGAAAAATTGCAGTTTGATGCACATTTTATGCTGTCTCGTTTATCCCAGACTGCTTTTTCCGGACTTGTTTCTTCGTCGAATGATTTTGTTTCGGAGAGTCCACATGGAAAAGGAACATGTTGTGATATGAGTATCGGCAGTGCTATTCTCCCTCATACTGCCGTCGATCACTGTCTATAACGAGATCCGCTCTTCTCGAAAGGGGCCGACATGGGAGAGAGAGACGAGACGCATGATGATATCGTGGACGTGGTAGGGCTCACTGAAAGAGTGCCTCAAGTCGAAGCTACCCCACCTGGTCTCAACAGGCCATCATCAGTCACCGAGCAGGCGGAGCTTTTTCGGTTGTTCCATGAAAGCCTTCCCGTTGGCTATCAATCCCTTGATGAAAACGGCTTCTTCCTGGATGTCAACCGGGCATGGCTTGATACCCTGGGATATTCCCGTGATGAGGTGATAGGCAAATATTTTGGTGATTTCCTCGCTCTGGGATGCACGAATCGTTTCGTGGAAGAATTTAAAAAGATCAAGGTAGCGGGCGAAAGACAATCCGTCGAATTGGAGATGGTGAGGAAAGACGGCTCAATCATCTCTGTAGCTTTTCAAGGCAGCATCACTCGACATCCGGACGGTCGTTTCAAACAGACACATTGCATCCTTCAAGATATCACTGATCGCAAGCGGGCAGAGAGTGACTTGAGAAAGAGCGAGGCCCATTACCGCCTCTTGGTTGAGAACGTGGAGGACCTCATTTGTACTCACGACCTCGAAGGCAATCTCACCTTTCTTAGTTCCGGACCCGCACATTTGTTGGGATACCTCCCTGCTGAGATGGTTGGAACGAATCTTCGTCTCTATCTGGCTCCTGAAGTAGGAGACAGGTTCGAGGAGTATTTGAAAACCATACAAGACAATGGTCGTGCGACGGGTCTGATGTTGGTTCAAGGTCGGACTGGCGAAAAACGACTCTGGGAATACCACAACACATTGTTCACCGAACCGGATGCTGAACCCATTATAGTCGGCATCGCACGTGACGTGACAGAGAAGGAGCGGGCGAAACATCAGGTTTTAGAAGCCAAGAGAGAGTGGGAGGTTACCTTTGACTCTGTGCCTGATCTCATCACTGTCCTTGATAGGGACCATACCATACTTCGTGCGAACCGTGCTCTGAGCGATAAGTTGGGGCTAACACCTCAAGAGGTTGTAGGAAAGAAGTGTTACAGGGTGGTTCATGGCCTTGATGAACCTCCTCATTTTTGTCCTCATGTCAAGACCTCGAGAAACAGCGTAGAGCATTCGACGGAAATGACCGAGCCACGATTGGGGGGTGTCTTTCATGTGACCTCCACCCCATGTTCTAGCTCCAATGGTGTGACGAGAAGATATGTTCATGTCGCAAGGGATATTACGGACCGAAAGAAGGCAGAAGAAGAGGTGCTCAAGAGTGAGGAGAAATTCAGATTTCTTACAGAGAACATGTTGGATATGGTTTGGACTGCTGATCTCACCTTTCGAACAACCTATGTCAGTCCCTCAATCAAAAAACTCTTGGGCTACTCCCCGGAAGAACGATACGAACAAAAAATAGAGGACATTGTCATTCCAGAATCTCTGGGCAAGATACAACAGGCTTATGCAGAAGAGATGCAGAAGGAAATGCTGGGAGATGGTGATCCGGGGAGAATGTTCACCGATGTTTCCGAGTATTACAGAAAGGACGGGAGCACGGTGTGGTTGGAGGCAGTGGTCGGTGGTGTCCGAGATGCGAATGGTCAACTGATAGGATTCCACGGTACCTCCCGCGATGTGACGGATCGGAAGAGGGCAGAGGAGGCACTAAAACAGGCCCAGGAGATGCTTTCCATGGCAATCGATGGAGCGAACCTTGGAATCTGGGACTGGAATCTGACTACGGGCAAAACCATATGGGCTGAGCGAAATTTTAGGATGTTAGGCTACGAGCCCGGTGATTTTGTACCCACCTTCAAAAAATGGGAAGAACTTGTTCACCGCGAGGATTGGCCTCAAGTCTCACAGAATCTCCAGCTTCATTTGGACGGGAAATTACCAATGTTCGACGTCGAGTTCCGCATGATAAACAAGTCGGGCGGTTGGCAATGGCTGCGTGCGGCCGGACAGACCAAGGAGAGTCCCTCAGAACCGACGTCAAGACGAATCATTGGGGTGGTGTTCGACGTTACAGATCGTAAGTCGGCCGAGGATGAACTGAAAGAGAGTGAGGAGCGGTATCGGCAGTTAACAGAGAATTCATTGATCGGCATATTCATTCACCGGGAAGATGGTACCGGTGTTTATGTGAACCCGAAAATGACTGAGATGTTGGGGTATGCCCAAGAAGAGGTTGTCGGGACGAATTTCTGGGAGGCCATTCACCCTGATGATCGGGAGATGGTAATGGCCAGAGCGATGGCTCGACTCAAGGGCCAGCATTATCCAACGCCGCACGAAATTCGCTTATTAAAAAAGTCGGGAGACCCCATCCTGTGCGAGGTTCTTGCTACGGTGATCAATGACCAGGGCCGTCCGGCAATCATGGGAAACATTGCTGACATCACGGAACGGAAGAAGCTGGAAACGCAACTTATCCAGGCGCAGAAAATGGAAGCAGTGGGTACGCTTGCCGGAGGCATCGCTCATGACTTCAACAATCTTCTCCAGGCAGTGCTTGGGTATACGGAAATCATCATGGGGCGTCAGGGACAAGGCTCTCCTGATCTCGAAGATCTCAAGAAAATATATAATGCCGGGAAAAGAGGGGCGGATCTTGTGCGAAACCTCCTTACATTCAGCAGAAGGGTTGAGCCAAGGTTCCGTGTGGTGCATCTGGACCAAGAGATTCTGGAAGTCCAAAAACTTCTGTTACACACCATCCCCAAGACGATAAGAGTGGTATTTCGTCCAAAGGATTGCTTGAATGACATTATGGCAGACCCTTCTCAAGTGGGTCAGATTCTCATGAATCTTGCGGTGAACGCTCGGGACGCCATGCCTAGTGGCGGAACATTGGGTATTGAGACGCAGAATACCTTCTTGAACGAGGAGTTTTGCAGCAGGAATCCTGAGATCAAACCTGGGCCATACGTGGAACTCACTGTATCGGATACAGGGCATGGCATGGACGAGGAAACCATCGAACGCATTTTCGATCCATTCTTTAGTACAAAGGAAGTCGGGAAAGGCACTGGTCTGGGATTGGCGACGGTGTATGG
>JAUPKT010000454.1 GCA_030837305.1 Thermodesulfobacteriota bacterium | reverse complement strand
GGCTAGCGCGGAGCTTCTGCCGCTTGATGTCCCTCACCCGCCGAAAACCGTCCCACAGCGTGTAGTCCATCCCAAGTCCAAAGGTCGTCCCCGAGGCAGCGTCGACTTGATTATTCAAGTCCTGAAAAATGACGACCGGCCGCGGTAACAAAAGCAAATATGCTGCTGAGACCATATTGGATTGGAATTGTTCCCTCTTGGCAATGACCTTCAGTCCAAGGTTTCCTGCTTGAACATCGGCAAAAGTACTGTGATTACCGTTGAAACCCAGGAGGATCTGATTTGCCGCATCCCTGGTATCCAGAGGTATATGGACGTCCGGCTGATAGCCGATCATGATCTTCAGTTGCCTCTTCGCTTGTTCCAACGCGTTTTCCAATCCTCGAATCTTTATTTCCTGAGCCCTTTGATTATTCACGAGCGCCCGCGAGGTGATTGGATCGAAATCCCCCTGTTCATTCCTCGTCCTGGCGTAATTGACCTTGTTCTTCAGGAGAGCGGCAATTTGCTTCTCTGCGCGGATCGTTTTTTCGAGGAAGCTGATACGGTAAAAGAGTTTTCCCAAATTGCCGATGTGTTCTGAAATCTTATGTTGGTGTGTTGTCGTTGCGGCATCTACAAGGATGGACTTCGCCTTAATCTTGACCAAAGCAACCATGGGGTTGAAGTTTGACATGACAAGGCTGGCGGAAAACTTTTGACTGCCTGTGGTTTCAGCATAGTTTATATTTCTTGTCCGTGCAAAATAGTAACGCGTCTGTACCTCGAAAGTAGGAAAAATTTCACCATGTGCGTCTTTAAGGTCTGCAGACTGGATCTGAATTTCCAGTCGGTTTTTCATAAGGGTTTCCGAGTGGACCAACGCATACCGCACGCAGGTGGGGAAATCGAAATAACCATAAGTGGACGGCTGGAGGCGAGTTTCTGCGCACACCCTTTCACACGGCAGGGTCAGACAAACCAACAGTGCTACGATGATCACGGAACGGGCAGCGGCCTCACAGCTCCTCCCATTGCATGGAATACTGCGACGAATTCGGGCGAGCAGAGTCTTGTGGCACCACTTACTTAATACGCGCACGGGAAACCCATACCCTTATGCCCCTTAACGTAATGTCTCGGGACCGATTACAACGAATTAAAAAATCTATTAAAAACCGCCACGCAGAATAAGCCTGCGCTATGGCGAAAAGTATATATGAACGTCCGTGAAATGTCAACGAAGTTTTGGCCTGTTATTGTTTCCTGTGCGGGGGCTGAGGCAGCAGATAATAGAATAAGACTACTTGAGTATACCATAATGATAATATGACATGCATTGATGCCGCGCTGATACGTGTTGCGTGGTGAGTTTTTCCAAGGTATCCTACGGCCGGGCAATAAAAAGGGTGATGGAGTTCGGTTACCTTCCTGATGCGCAATGCTATTCCATACCGGCCCAGGCTCGGAGAAAAATGGGCACGGGCATCCCGTATTAGGGTATTCGAGACCACAGTTGATCTTTGCCGCCTTGTACGGGAGACCGGGTAACCATGAAATTCCCCTTTACTCCATAGATATAGAAGTCGCGCTCGCTGCCGCCGTGCAGTTTAATGTACATTTCATGATTCTCAAAGGTCCAGATGCCATCCGCGCCGGCAGGGTGATCCTTGTCGAACATCCTGCAGGTGCCATCCCTCCTGAGAGTCAGCAGGGTCGCTCTATCTTGCCGCAGCATGCGGTCGGCATTCTCGGATAATGGGTGGCCTTCTGGAATAACCTCCCATGTGCCGAATACTGACTGCCAATCTATGGATGGTTGAAAAATCTGTTCGGGAGTTACGCCGCCGGAGCCTGTGGATGACCCGAAATTTGATGCAATACCGGCAAGGCTGAGCAATCCTAAGCAAACGACGACATAGAATTTCATGGGGCCTCCGATTTGCCTCATTGGATCCTGGTCCTTCTCATATTTCCCGAGGCCACACCTTAATTCTCATCGCCTTTTTTTTCAACCACATGCCCTATTTATTCAATTTCAGGAGATAGAGCTGGTTTGTACTTCTGCGGTCTCAGCGGAGAACAAAGGTGAAGAAACGGCCCATCAAATGAGCTTTTTAGAAATAGCATTAATTCTAGGGTTTTATATTCTAAACATATTTTAACTATGGCTCCTACATTCTAACCTGCGAACATCTAATATTTTTTCTTGACACGCCCATAAGACCATGATAGCTCGCCCCCTAGGACATTTATGGGGAATATTACTTAAAGTATTTCCTAAGGTAGCACACTTTTGCAGTGTAAAAAGCTGTCCTAAATAAAAGGAGGATGTAATGGGAAAACGAGTCGTGGGAATATTACTCGTCGCGGCAATGACGTTCACTGGCACTTTGGTCTTGGCCGGAGGAGCCGCGGCCCCCGCATATCCCCAAGCCGCCTGCGGTCCCGGCGGTTACGCGATGGGGGGGAATCCGTGCGCGTATTGGGGTGATGCACCGTTTCCGGGCATGTGCGGCGGAGTCGTTGCGCTGCCGTTTCTTGTGGTCGGCAGTCTTCTCGGAGGCAACACGGTTGGTCCGTATCCACCGATACCCGGCCCCAATTATGTGGCAGCCGTAAGACCCGCGAGAGCCTACGTCGGCCCGCCGGCCTATGCGGCGGCAGGTATGCCATACGGTGGTAACAGCATTTTCAGCGGTAACCCTGTGTTCGATTTGGGTTCGAATTTATTGGGGAGTTTCACCGGAGGACTTGGACTCGGTTTCTGATTCGTGGTCTATACCAAGGTAGGTCGCAGGAGCTTCAAAACAACGCACTAGAATCAACGAATTAAACTCTCAATCCTTCTAAGTTTCCGGGGACGATAGTCCCCGGTTTTTTTTTGTTCTCCAAGGCATGCATGGAGCGGGAATTCATTCGTACCGGAATGGTGGAATGCCGCTCTTCTTGTTTCAGAGTGTGTCATTTTGTTGCTTCTTGTTGTTTCATTTTAGTGCAACCTGACACATCTCACGGCTTCGGCTCTGGGCCGCTCTTCCAGGATGCCGCTCTATGACTCACATATCTACTGTGGTACGACTATTGCTCATTAAGCTACCGTTTTCAAAAAACCGACCCTGCGGTCGCGTTTTTTCTTTCCTTTTTTCTTCAACACGATAACGATTCAGGGAGACGATTCCATGGAGACGAAAGTACTCTTAGTGGACGATGAGGAGCAATTTGTCGAAATATTGTCCGGTAGACTCGAAACGAGGGGCTTTACTGTGGCAACCGCCTTCTCGGGAGATGAGGCCATTGAGGTCTTGGAGAAGCAGGAACCCGATGTTGTCATATTGGACGTCGTGATGCCCGGTCAGGAAGGCATAGATACCCTGAGGGAGATCAAGCAGTTGAGACCGCTGACCGAGGTCATCATGCTTACCGGGCATGGAACGGTGGACAGTGCTATTCAAGGGATGAGGCTTGGGGCATACGATTACCTCATGAAACCAACAGACACGGGGGATTTGGTGGACAAGATTAAAAACGCGAAGCATCGCAAGACTGAACATGAACAACGGATCAAGAATGCCGAAGTCGAACGTATCGTGCAGACAAGGGGTTGGTGACGGTGAAAGAAGGCTTCGTGATCTCTCCATCTTTCTCCATGGTATTTTTTTCATGGTTTTGTAGAAACGTTGTTGGGAGAATTCCCTTTGAACAAGTTCTCAGAGGATTTGAAAAGTCAGTTTAATTAAGGAATCAGGGAGGTAGTGAATGGACGCCATTAAAGTGAAGGACTTGATGGTACCTTTACAGGAATATGCCGTCATTTCAGAAGACGCTACACTGTTTGAGGCAGTGACTGCCCTGGAGGACAGTCGGCTGAGATTTGATTCACGGGGTTACCGACACCGCGCAGTGTTGGTGCAAGACTCTGCCGGAGCTATCGTGGGCAAACTCAGTCAATGGGACATCCTGTGTAGCCTTGAACCCAAATACAACAAAATAGGTGACTTGAAAAAATTATCCGGTTTTGGATTAAGCGCGGAATTTTTGAGATCCATGATTGATACGTATGAACTTTGGCAATGCTCTCTTGACGATCTCTGCCGTAAGGCCTCGGACGTGCGGGTAGGAGACATAACGTCATCCCCCACAGAAGGAGAAATCATAGGCTCCGGTGCGTCCCTCAATCAGGCTGTACATCAGCTTATTATGGGGCATCATCAGTCGCTGCTTGTGAAACACAATGACCAAGTGGTCGGCATTCTGAGGCTTTCTGATGTGTTTGCAGAAGTGGCCAAACGAATGAAAGCGTGCCGGATGTAGGAGAATTTCAAAGAGGACGTAAGGTAAGGAGGATTCACCATTATGAGTATTGAAGCAACAATGCCCTCTAGGGGGATTAAGATAGATTGGACGAGACTTATTGCGATGTTGACGGGAGTAGGATTGTTTTTTGTGGTGTACTACTCACCCCCGTGGCCTGACGCCATAGATCCCATGGGCAAACATTTTCCTCTCTCCGTTGAAGGCAAGGGAGCGCTCGCTGTTTTTCTTTTAGCAGGCACATGGTGGGTGTTTGAGGTCGTGCCCATCGGCGTGACGAGTTTGCTCATTGGAGTTGCCCAAGCGCTGTTCATGATCAGACCGGCAAAGGTGGCTTTCAAGGATTTCATGGATCCATCGGTCTTATTTATCTTCGGCTCATTGGTTATTGGACTTGTTTTTACAAAAACGGGCCTTACCAAGCGCATGGCCTACAAGATCCTGGCCTGGATCGGCGAGAAGACCATCATGATCTACCTGGGAGTGTTTGTTCTCATTGCCCTTCTCACACACATCATGGCCCATACTGCGGTTGCTGCGACCATTTATCCTCTCCTGCTGGCCATTTACGGACTTTATGGGGAGGGGGACAAGTCTACCCGATTCGGCAAAGGCCTTTTCATAGGTATGGCGTACGTGTGCGGGGCCGGAAGTATTATTACCCTCTTGGGAGCTGCTCGGGGTATCGTTGCCCTCGGTTTCTTCAAAGAAATGGCCGGCAAGGATATTTCCTTTTTTGAACTGAGCTACTATATGGCGCCGGTTGGTTGGCTGATGGTTTTTCTGTTGTGGGTATTTTTTGTGATTTTTTTCAGGCCTGAAAAAAAGGTGATCGCGGGTTTGCGTGAGCGGGTGGCGGAATTGAGTCTCGACCTCGGCCCGATATCGAAGAATGAAAAGACAGGCTTGCTCATCATTTTTGGTGCGATTGTCGTCATGTCCCTCCAGGTCATGGTGCCCTCTCTTCAGAGCTTAGATAAGACGGCTATCATGCTGCTTGCGACCATTCTTTTCTTCGTCTTCAAAATTCTGGACATTAATGACTTGGAACTGATTCCGTGGAACATCGTCTTGTTGTTCTCTGGTGCTATGAGCATTGGGTATTGTCTGTGGGAAACAGAGGCAGCAAAGTGGTTGGCCGTGAACTGGCTGGTGATGTTCAAGAATGCCAACTGGTTCATATTTGTATTGAGCATTGCCTTTTTCGTTATGGTCATGACGAATTTCATCATGAATGTGGCTGCGATAGCCATTTCATTGCCGGTGGCCTTGGTCCTGGCTCCGTATTTGGGGGTGGCGCCAGAAGTGGTTTTGTATGCATCACTCGTTACGGCAGGCATGCCGTTCATTCTTCTGGTGGGTGCGGCCCCCAACGCCATTGCATACGATTCGAAACAGTTCACGAGCGGTGAATTTTTCCTGTACGGAATTCCCGCCAGTGTTATACTCATGCTCGTCGTAGGTCTTGCATGCGGTATCATATGGCCTTTGATGGGAATGCCGGTGACGCTGCCCAAGGCCATGTAAGAGTTTTCCGTGGGGCATACCAATGTATTCTCGATGGGGAGGAGAGGAAGTAATGCAAAAGAAGTGTCTCATAGTCATCATCGCCACAATAATGATGTTGTTTGCCGGTCACGTATTGGCTAAGAGCCCCGAGCCTGCCGACGGACTTTTCATCTTTCACGGCAAAGTTACGGATGCCGTTGGCAACCCAGTGGAAGATGCTCGTATTCTTCCTTACCTGAACGGAAAACCTATTCTTGGCACCAGCCAAGGTCACGGCGGGGATTCCGAGTTTACCACGAGTCGGAACGGCCTTTTTCGCATAGAATTGCCTCTTTCTGCCAGCCAGATCAAAGAGGGCAAATGGTCTGCGAAGATCACCAGGGCAAGCTTTCGACCTTCCGAAATGATCCCGATAACCAAGATTTTTGAAGAAGGCAAAGATGACAAAGGAATCAGTACCTTTGTGAGCAGTGTGACGGTGACTATGCAGCGGATAACGGGAACAGCTTTTTGGATTGCCCTTGGCATTTTCGTAGCCGTATATTGTCTTATTGCATTCGAGATTC
>JAUPKT010000453.1 GCA_030837305.1 Thermodesulfobacteriota bacterium | reverse complement strand
CGGACGATCTTAGAGGGCTGATTCTTCATTTACTCGCACATGATCTCGGTGGCCAAGATCTTCAGAGGCTCAGGCCCAAAGTTTTTCCCTTGCTCAGCAAGAGTGATGCGTGCTCCTCATAGTTCTCCAGGGCACGCGTGGTCTTGCGTCACGATTTTCAAATAATCATCAACTTTGAAATTAGTGGTTTGGATATCAAACAATACCTGATGTCTGTCTCGGTTGTTTTGATTCGCAGGAACATGTATGGTTGCACTGGGCGGCTATGCGGGCCGCTGCAAAGGAATTATCTTAGCGAAGGAGACGAAACATGAGTACACCCATGCATTGCCCCGGTTTTGAAGCCAACAAAAGTTTGTCGTCTTTTAGTTGCAAATGCCCAAAATGCGGCAAGGAAGTGGAAATTTTCTCGGATGAGTTTGACCGCCAGCATACGTGCAAGGGTTGTAAGGAACCGATCGATTTCTCCTTGTGCAGCATTGAGGGTGCCGCCTCGAAATAGCACTGCTTATGGGCATAGTGCCGGGGAGCGTTCCCTGATTATTCAAGTGACGGCGGTTGGATCCAGGGGTTTCCAATAACGGCGTTGCACTCAGCGGCCTGCCAGGAGATCTTGGAAGACAGCCATGAATGTTTCCCCCCGGTGAAACTCGTTTTGAAACATTCCAAATGACGCACAGGCCGGCGACAGCAATACTACATCGCCGGCTTCTGCTTCTTCTACAAGTCTCAGTGTTGCGCTCTTCAATGAGTCGAATATTCCAACGATCTTGTCTTTTGCCCCCTCTTGGATCAGCCCTGTGCGGATAGGCTCGGTGCCCTCACCTCTAAGTAAGGCTATTCTGTAGGTCTTTCGGGCAGCCAACTCAACGAAGCATGCAGGGTCAAGTTTCTTGTCCGAGCCCCCAGCGATGAGAAATATGCGCCCTGCCTCCACAGAGTTCAGTGCCATACATCCGGCAACCGGCGTGGTGCTTGTGGCATCGTTTATGAACTGAACTCCGTTGTGAATACCGAGCAACTGGAGTCGGTGTTCCACACCGGTGAAATTCTCCACAGTCCTCTGAATGGTGGTTTCGCTTGCTCCGAGACTTCGGCACAGGGACGCTGCTGCGGCTATATTTGACCTATTGTGTCTCCCTGGAACCTGAATGTTCCAATTGGCAGGCACGTCGCCTTCTGAAAAAAACATCTTTCCGGCAGGAGCTTCTTGGAAAAAATTAAGGCCTTCCGGTTGGTCCTGGTTAAACAAACAGAAATCTTCGCCTTTCTGATAGCGATAAATGGCCTTCTTGTCGTAGATGTACTCATCCATATTCTCATATCTATTAAGATGATCAGGATAAACGTTCGTAAAGACAGAGGCGTTGGGGGATAGCTGAGCGTCGTGAAAACCCTGCAACTGCCAACTGGAGAGTTCAAGGACTACCGTATCGTCGCCAGACACTTTTTCCAGGAGAGGAAGTGTGGCATGCCCTCTAATATTGCCGGCAATATGCACTCTTCTCCCATCGTCGGCGAGAATGCGGTGAATTAATGTCGTAGTCGTCGTTTTGCCCCGTGTCCCTGTTATCCCCACGACAGTCCCTTTGAAGTATTTGCAGAAAAGGCTTTCGTCCATCTCCACCGGCACTCCGCTCCTTCTTGCGGCCTCCAGGTATTTTGAGGAGCGGGGAACATCTGCATTTCTTAAGATACAATCTGCATTGGTGAAATCCACTTCATCATGGCTCCCCAGTTTCAGCGTCAGGTTTTGACCGTGCAGGTGTTTTACCGAGTCATGGAGTTGAGCCTCGGTTTTCAAATCGGTGACGGTGACAATGGCCCCTTGTCTTAGCAAGAACAGTGTATCGCCGAGGCCCCGACCAAGAAGGCCTAGGCCCATGACGATGACTCTTTTTCCTTCAAAGATCTCTCGTGGATCAACCATAGGTATTGGTCACTATCTTGTCGAATTCAGTTGTTTTCACACACTGTGAGTCGTATGGACCTCAACGAACTGAAACACTCGAGAAACTCATAACTCGGAGAGTATGAGAGGGCCATTGTCGGTAATCGCTATGGAGTGTTCGAAATGTGCCGAAAGTTTCCCGTCTGCGGTTACGGCTGTCCATTCATCGTCCAGCAGTTTTGTCTTCCAGGTTCCTTCGTTGACCATGGGTTCCAGTGCCAAGGTCATTCCCACTTCCAGTCGCGGATTCGTACCCACGCCGGTGTAATTGGGTATCTGCGGCGGCTCGTGCATTTTTCGGCCAATGCCATGCCCCACGAACTCGCGGACGACTGAGAATCCATGGAGTTCTACATGCGTTTGGACGGCGGCTGATATGTCCTGCAATCGGTTACCAGCGCGCGCTTTGTCTATGCCTTTGTATAAAGATTCCCTGGTAACCTGTAGAAGGCGCATTGCATTATCGGATACTCGACCGACAGGGTATGTCCTGGCTGCATCCCCTACAAATCCCTTGTAGATTACTCCGACATCGATTCCCACTATGTCGCCTTCCGTCAACATACGTTTGCCGGGGATGCCATGGACGATTTCTTCGTTTACCGATGAGCAAATAGCGGCGGGATACGGTCTTTGGTTTCTCATGCGATATCCCTTGAAGGCTGCTTTTGCTTTCGCCTTGGTGATCATTCTGTCGGCTATTTTGTCAAGTTCCCCCGTGGTGGTCCCGGGCCGAATAACATCGGCCAGAAAACCCAGGATCTCAGCAACAATGAGGTTAGCCTCCCTCATGGTCTGTATTTCCCGGGGAGTTTTAAGATTGATTAGGCCTGCTTTCACGGTGAACCTGCCTATTCTGAGCTTTCGTCGGAATTGTCCGTCGCGAGTGCACTATAGCAAATTTTTCGAGGTGCTGCAGGAATTCACTGGGACAGGGTCCGGATGGGAAGGAGATGTGCTAGAATGGGAAGCTCTTATGAAAGCGCGTCTCAAGATCAACGTGGGCTTTGTGTTACAAACATAGGGAATATCT
>JAUPKT010000452.1 GCA_030837305.1 Thermodesulfobacteriota bacterium | reverse complement strand
GGGGGCATTCTGCAGGCGTCCAGGGACAGCTGAATAAAGTTGTGAAGATGCGTCCTGGGCGAGGAGCATGACGAACATGCACCAACCGGCCACAAACCACCGCGCTCCGCGAGCATGAGCTGATCTCATGCGTTTCACCTCAAAAAGTGATGTTATAATTACAGGAGTGAGCATCACATTAAACGTTCACAGAGCGCGAGTCAATGAACTCTTCGTAGGGTAAGAGCGCTCGAACATTGCATGCAACCCATTCCGCCAATAAGGAGGATATTCGATGAATGACATAGAAATGTTGGCTCTGGACTATCCGCTCAGCGAGGGAGCCATAGGGTCGGGGATCGCAACGTTGGACTCGCTGAGCGGCGGTCCTCCATCGACGGATTTGACGGAACTGTTCCCGGAAGCCAGGTCTGCCGTAGTATTCGCAGTACCCCTTGACCAGCGGTTCATAGATCCATTCCTGAACAAGACCGATCGCCTCTCTCATGAAAGAGACAACATCCGCGCAAATAACATTGCAGCGGGTATTGCAGTGGGACTCGCGGATTACCTGAGACAGAAGGGTATCAAATCGACACCGATTTCTCCCAACAAGGTGTATAGGCCCGCGGAATTGAAGAAGGGGTTAATGCTCCCCGACATATCACTGAGATACCTCGCAGTGGCAGCAGGAGTGGGCCATTTCGGACTATCAGGCAATGTGATCACGAAGGATCATGGGGCCGGGGTGATTCTGGGGGCGGTAGTAACCGCCGCGGACTTCAGTGCGACTGAGCCCCTTCCTGTTGAAGAAAACTATTGCGACCGGTGCGGTTTGTGCCTGGCGAGTTGTGCCTCCGGATTCATGCATGAAAGGGAGGATCAAAGAGTGACGTTGGGCGGAAGGGAATACACGTACTCAAAGAGGCGAAATCAGCTCAGATGCCAGTTTGTGTGCGGCGGTTTCAGCGGGTTGCACCAATCGGGAAAGTGGTCGTCATGGTCACCAGGACGGTGGGCTGTCCCTGAGAGTGATGAGAATATCCTCTCTGCGCTTATGCCCGGCTTCAAGGCCTACTATCAGTGGCCTGAGATTGAAGGAGGCCAGTACCACGTCATGATGAAAAAGAAACTCCTTTTGACATGTGGCAATTGCCAGCTCGTTTGTATGCCTGACAAGAACGAACGATTGCGGAGGCATAGGTTACTGGTCCGGAGCGGCGTCGTGGTACAGAGGACAGATGGAAGGCTCGAGGCCCTACCAGCGGAAGAAGCTCGAATGTATATTGAGATGCTCGAGCCGGAACGCAAAGCTCTCTACGGCGCTTGACATGAGACCGTAATTACATTCCATGAGCGAACGAACGCCCCTGAATTTATAGTCGAATAGGAGCAAAGTCTGAAAAGGAGTTGCCGTGTCTCTACGTATTGTTCGACTCGGTTCCCCGCGGAGAGAGGGAGAAGGCCTCAGAATCGGTACGGTGCGTCGGCCTCCTCGTGGCGTTCCCAAATCTGAGTACGCCTCGAGAAATTTTTACGACGTCTGGCTGCCAAACCTCGCTCCCAGCGAGGATCTCCTGAAACAGGGCAAGGCATCCAGCGATGAAGCCTCGTGGGCTTTGTTTCAGAGGAAATATCGGTCTGAGATGAGCAAGCCCGACGTTGGCAAGATCCTGGATCTCTTGGCTGCGCTTTCTCATAGGACCGACCTGTCCATCGGATGCTACTGTGAAGATGAAGACAGATGCCACAGATCCATTCTCAAAGATCTCCTTCTCCAGAGGGGTGCGTTGATCGAAGGTTGAGATTTCGGGGGCAGGCATCAATGAGACCAAAGCAAAGCAATTCCCCCATAAATCCTGCGGATGTAGGTGTTCTCAAAATTCTTACGAGATTGCTTCGCTGCGCTCGCAATGCCACATGGGCGTTCTTCTGTCATTGCGAGGAGCCATAGGCGGTTGACGCATCGCACCGGCGTGGTATACTGACCACGTGGTCAATACAGCCATTCCTCAGGTTCCCAAGTGATGTCAGAGAAATCGACCCCTGCCGGTACACAAGTCTTTCAGTCTCTCCAGTCCGAAAAGCGAGACAGAATATTGCAAGCTGCCCTCCAAGAGTTCGCTGCAAACGGTTATCGCAACGCCTCCATGAACTCGATTGTCAAGAAAGCCGGCATCAGTAAGGGGAGTCTTTTTTGGTACTTTCGCAGCAAAGATTTTTTGTTCGGTGCATTGGTAGATTCGGCGGTGGATCAGGTCAAAGATTCGATCCGTCGGGTTCGCACCGAAACGTCAGGAATGTTATTTTTTCGCCGTCTTGAGATGTTTATCAAGGCAGGCATCCGCTTTATAGACGATCACCCTTTACTGGCACGTATCTACTTCCATCTCCTTCAATCGGGAGAGGCACCGTTCGGTGGTGAGAAACTCTCGCAGCTTCGATCATTCGGCGCCGGTTTTTTCTCCGACCTCATTGAAGAAGGAATGCGTACGGGTGAATTGAGGCGGGATATACGGGTGGACCACTCGGCATTTCTCATGAATTCCATGCTCGAGGCCCTCCTTAGGGCATATTACACGGAGTTTCTCGCCGACGGACTCGGGCTTTATAAAGCCGATCCCACCGGAATACAAGAATGGATTGAGACGGCTACCGACCTCCTGAGTGCGGGCATGGCGATTAAGGAGGGCAACAGTGGGTGATCATGATCTCGAGCCAAGAATTCCCTGACATCATAAGGATCTCATGCTGACTTTGATTTCCAATATGCGGAGGTTTCTCATGCGGCGACACTCTTTCGTTTGGCCTGTTTTGATATCGGTCTTATCGTTCTTGTTTATGGTATCGGGTTCCGTCGCCTTTGGGAGCAGTGACGGCAGTAAGATCAGATTTGGATCATTACCCGTGTTGCAGGCTCTCCCCCTTTACGTTGCGGCGGATAAGGGGTTCTTTAAGAAGAATGGAGTCGACGTCGAGTTGATCCCGTTCAACACCGCATCAGAAAAAGATATTGCCTTGTCTGCCGGGGCCATAGACGGTTATTTTGGGGATTTGGTTACTCCCTTGGTGCTAAAAGGCAATGGCCGCAACATTGTCATCGTGGCAGCCAATTATGACACGAGGCATGATAGAAGGATGTTTGCAGTACTGGGGAAACCCGGGGGTCCATACAAATCTGCAGCAGACTTGGCATCAATTCCCGTAGCGGTCTCATCGAATTCCGTGATTCACTTTGTCACAGAGAGTTTGTTGAAAGACAATGGACTGCCAGTGGAAAAGATCGAGTTTCTTGAATCAAAGAACATCGGTTTGAGGATGCAGATGCTGTTAACAGGACAGGTTGAGGCTGCAACGTTGCCGGAACCGTTAGTGACGGCTGCAGCGGCCAAAGGAGCTGTAGTGTTGGCTGATGATTCCGGTTTGGCGACCAGCCAGACGGTTCTCGTGTTCGCGCGGCCGTTTGCCGAAAGGCATAGGTCCGCAGTGAATTCCTTCCTCAGGGCGGTGGCTGAGGCGGCTGATCTCATCAACCAACAACCAGATGCGGTCAGGGCCATCATGGTGGAACATGTTCGACTGCCGGAGCAGCTCAAGCGGAGTTATCCGGTTCCCCGTTTCCCCAAACTGGGTGTTCCTGACAAGCAAGCTTTGGAGACGATCGCCACCTGGCTCAAAGATCGGAAAGTAATCAATTCGACCGTTGAATTTGGAAACGTGGTGGATGGCTCGTTCCTC
>JAUPKT010000451.1 GCA_030837305.1 Thermodesulfobacteriota bacterium | reverse complement strand
GGCACGGAATCAGGAATGCCGGCTCTATATGCGGCGACACGGGCTACGTTTTGATCCAAGGGTGCAAAACAATTCCCAAAGATCACCTTCCCAACGGCGGTGACCTGATCCGTAGTCGCACAGACCCGCTCCATTACCAGTTGGGCCATCTCAGCCGCAGATACGCCTTTCAGCGTACCTCCAAAATCCCCCAACGGCGTTCTCAATGCACCGGCCAAAACCACATGATTCACAGTTGCCTACCTCCCGGCCCAATTTCGTTGAGGCCGATATTTGCAAAGTCAAAAAGACAAAAAAAGGTTTCTCGTGAGAAGGACTACGCGTCTTTCTGTCTTGAGCTTCTCTCTGACTCTCCCACGCTCGGCACCCCAGCCAGACCGTAGAGAAAAATCTCCCGAAACGTCCGCACGTAAACCTCACCATCCACTTGATTTCTGTTGAGCACCCACTGGTGAAGCACTCCGTCATGAAGAGCCATGAACGTTAATGCCGCAATGTCAGGATCAAGATTTTTCTTGAAGACCTCTTGTTTGATTCCTTGTTTGACGACTTCACTGATGATCTTGCGATATTCCAGGTAGGTTGCCTTGAGAGGGGGTTCAAAGTCCACATCCGCATTGAGTTCCGTGGTGAGAAATGTGAGAAAAACACATAAGTGTTCATTCTCAAGGGCAAACCTTGAATTGAAACTTATTACCGTATGAATCTTGTTCAAGGCATCTCCGGCATTGTTTTCCAGCGCATCTACCATGCCGCCGATGAAACGAGATTTGAATTCATCTATAATTCTCAGTAACAGCTCGCCTTTACTCCGGAAATGAGCATAAAGAGCGCCTTTGGTGAGCCCCACTTTCTCGGTGATGTCTTGAATTGAGGTGCCGTGGTAGCCCTTGCGCACAAAAATTTCCAGGGCGGCCTGAATGATTCTTGATTCTGTATCGCTGCTTCTCTTCATGCGGGCTCACGATCGATATACTGATCGGTTGGTATTCATTATCCTTACGGCGTCCTCGTGCTTGTGTCAAGCTAATTCTCTAGAAGAAACTTGTTTTTTCCCCTTGACAAGCACCAACATGCACGCCAAAAATAAACGGTCGGTCAGTATTGCAATCATATCCGTTTCGCCAATCCTAAGGAGTTACACCATGGACTACCACCTCAACGACGACCAAAAACAAATCGTCTCTGCCGCCCAGAAGTTCGCGCGCAAGGAATTCCCGAGAGTCGCACGGGAATGTGATCGAGAAGAAAAATTCCCCAGGGAAATATGGGAAAAGGCTGGGGAGCTTGGTTTCATGGGTATTTTTACTGCGCCGGAATTCGGCGGCCTGGGCCTTGGTTTTTTCGAACATGCCATGGTGATGGAGGAATTCTGGAGAGTTGATCCTGGCGTGGGCAATATCCTGCTCGCTGTTTTCGGAGCCGAAATACTCGGCGCGTTTGGGACACAGTCTCAGCGAGAAAAATACTTGAAACCCATAGCAGAAGGCCGTGTTATCACAGGATGCGCCATCACCGAACCTGATGCAGGGAGCGACATTTTCGGCGTGCGGACCCGGGCCGTCAGAACCTCCGGCGGATACGTCATCAACGGCAGCAAGCAGTTCATCACGAACGGCAGTATTGCCGATTTCTTGCTGGTCTTTTGCGCTACCAACCCTGATGCGCCAAAACCCACCCAGCGCTTCAGCTTCCTTCTCGTCGAGAAAGGACGTAAGGGCTTCACGGCAAACAAACTGAAGGGCAAGATGGGTATCAGAGCGTCCGACACTGCAGAATTGGCATTTGATGACGTGGAGGTGCCTGTTGAAAATCTCATAGGTGGAACTGAAGGAAACGGTTTTGTCCAAGTTATGCATCTTTTCAATATCAACAGGATAGTGGCGGCAGCCCAGGGGGTCGGCGTGGCCCAGGGAGCACTTGACAAAGCCCTGACCTACGTAAAGCAGAGAACCGTGTTCGGCTCGTCCTTGGCATCGTTTCAAGGGACTCAGTTCAAGATCGCGGACATGGAAGCTCGAGTGGAAAGCGCCAGACTGCTTTACCACAAGGCCGCATGGCTGGTCGATAACGGCCGTATGGATAGGCGACTCATCTCCATTGCCAAGCTCGTGGCAGGGGAGACTGCCGTGAGGGTCACTGACGAAGCATTGCAACTCCATGGCGGATACGGATACATGGACGAATATGATGTAGAACGTTTTTACCGGGATGCGAAAATCGTTGAGATTTACGAAGGCACCAAAGAGATCGAAAAGCTCACCATCGCCAAGGAGGTATTGGGGAGAGGCTGATATGGACCCGTGCCGGTGCGGATGGAAGAGCGCTTAACGATGTGTTGCTTCCGGCTCACAGTCACTTATGTGAACGTATGAGCCTTCGGGGCCTCTGGGATGCGTGGAAGTAGTCTGATGGGGACTGATCCGCTCAATAACCTGGTTTAGCTGCCGTCAAAGTCCTTCTTACGATTTACCAGAAACATCAAGACTGCTGCTATCACAAGGAGAATCGCACCGATGGCCGATTCAACTACCCGACCCTTCATATATAACAAGACCAAAGACCCAGCCGCCACGAGCAACACGAAGACAGCAAACTC
>JAUPKT010000054.1 GCA_030837305.1 Thermodesulfobacteriota bacterium | reverse complement strand
AGTAGTACTTGATACTCATGAAGAACTTTCCCAAGTTGAGAACAAAAATTATACCACACCCGCTATGGCCGATCAAATTGGGATATCAGTCAGTTAGTGGGGCACATTACGTTGTCTGGGAGTTGTTGTATTCCCGGGCAAATGCCAGGAAATTTGAATAGGCCTTATCGAGGTCATAGCCGAGTTGCTTGGAGTGGGTGGCCATGCCCTGGTGGAACCACCGGTACCATCTGTCTATTTTGTCCACACCCTCGGGCATGAGCTTTTCGAATATTTCCGTTCCGGGATAAGGGGTTACCATATTCACTTCCACGTAGTTTGGTTGCGACTCTATGATCAGTTTCTTGGAAAGCTCGATGTCCTCAAAGGTTTCTCCAGGAAGGCCTATCATAAGAAACGTGTGGGAGTGTATGCCTGCATCCCGAAGCAATTTCAGGGCCCGGATGACGTCTTCGTTGGTCTCACCTTTTCGGATCATTTTCAAGATGCGAGGACTTCCGCTTTCCACCCCAAGGGTTACTCTCTTGAAATTAGCTTGCTTCATTCGAGAGACCAGATGCTCATCCAGGGTGTCGGCGCGAACCCCTGCGGTGAACTCAAAGCAATTGAGTCCTTCGGCTATTATTTGGTCCAAGAGACCGGCAGTTCTTGACCTGTTGACCGTGAATGTGTCGTCCACGATTTTCATGACCCACCGGCCGGGTCGAGAGTCCTTGAGGGCCGCGTGATCCCTGAGGAGCCTGAGTTCATGCACTATGGAAGTCACTGATCTCAGGCGCACTTTTCGCCCCCAGAGGGTTCGGGACGCACAGTACGCACAGTTGAAGGGACAACCTCTCCCGGTTATGAGAACGTTTCCAAAGTAGTCTGCATCGTTGAGGAAAGACCTATCAGGGACCGGGATGTCATCGAGGTCGTTAATAGGTGCACGTTTAGGGTTCATCGTGATCTGTCCGTCTTTTCTTATCACGAGGCCTTCCACTGATTCTAACGGCATCCTGTTTTGTATGGAGTCGGCCAACCCCAGCAACGTCTTTTCACCTTCGCCGACGACGACCATATCAGCTCCCGTGTAATGGATACTCTGTGCGGGCGCCGCCGTGGGGTGACTTCCACCAAGCACTGTTGGAACTCCCAGCTTCTTGAGATGCCGGACCATGACACGGGTCGTATCCATGTTCCCTGAGTTGCATGTGATGCCGACCAGTTGGGGCTCGGTGGCCATGATCTTTTTCGCCAGTTCCTGCCACAGTGCATGTTCTGGGTCGTTCAATATGTCTATCATGCCTGGGATGCCTCGGTTCATGACGATCTCCGGGTCGCCATCCGAGTATTGCATTGCAACCGTTTGAGGAAGGAGGATGTTTTCTCCATCCACCACCTTCACGTCATGGCCTCCGAAGTCTCTCACGTAGGTTGCCAAATAGAGCAAATTGAGAGGATAGGTCTTCATTTTGGGTGTTGCCACTCCAAACAGGGCATAAAAAGGTGGTCGTACGAGGGTGATCTTCATCATGGCTCCGTGACTATCACTGGTGGTCGGGCACTCATGGTACAAATGGCCTCAATGGTCGGAAGTATTCTTGACGTTCCGATCTTGAAACTATAATCTTTCCGTGCTCTGGATCAAGGACTGCATCATCTCGGATAATCAGAGGAAGAGCAATGACTGATTGGAGCACACCACGTTATTTGTGCATACATGGGCATTTCTATCAGCCACCCAGGGAAAACCCTTGGTTGGAGTATGTTGAATACCAGGAGTCTGCCCATCCGTTTCACGATTGGAACGAGAGGATTGCAGACGAGTGCTACACACCGAATACTCAAGCGAGAATCTTGGACGAACAGGGACGCCTGCGAGATGTTCTCAACAATTACGAGTACGTCAGTTTTGATTTCGGTCCGACTCTCCTTGCTTGGATGGAAACTCGTTGTCGGGACACGTATCAAGCCATCCTTGATGCTGATGCCGTGAGCGTGGAGCGCCGTTCGGGACACGGGAATGCTTTGGCCCAAGCCTATAACCACATGATAATGCCTTTGGCGTCCAAGAACGACAAGATCACTCAGGTCGTTTGGGGGATCAAGGATTTTGAAAAACGATTTCGGCGTAGTCCTGAGGGCATGTGGCTTCCTGAGACCGCCGTCGATCAGGAAACGCTGGGTTTACTCATAGATCACGGAATCCTCTTCACCGTACTGTCGCCGTGGCAGGCTCAGAGATTCAGAGGGTCTTCGACTGAGATATGGACTGAGATCAACCACGGGACGGTGGATCCTTCACGGCCGTACCGATGCACCGTACCGGGACGCGGCTCCATCACCATATTTTTTTACGATGCTCCCATTTCTCAGGCCGTAGCCTTCGAACACCTGCTCAATGACGGGGATGCCTTCCGTTTGAGGCTTCTGGGAGGCTTTTCCGGCAACCGGACATGGCCTCAGTTGATGAACATCGCAACTGACGGAGAGTCCTATGGCCATCATCACCGGTTTGGGGAAATGGCATTGGCCTTTGCCCTGGAAAAACTACGGATCAGAAAGGACGTCATTCTCACCAATTATGGGGAGTTTTTGGCCAAGCACCCGGCAACTGCTGAAGTTGAGCTGGTTGAGTGTTCTTCGTGGAGTTGCTCTCACGGACTTGGCCGTTGGTCGAGGGACTGCGGCTGCTCCACCGGTCAGAGACCGGACTGGAATCAGGCATGGCGTGAGCCTCTGAGGAATGCCATGGACTTGTTGCGTGACCGGGTTGACGCGGTATTTTCACGTGAAGCCCAGGCCATCTTACCGGACCCTTGGGGAACGAGAGACCGCTATATTGAACTCATTTTAGCTGGATACGACAATGTCGAGGCTTTTCTCGAGGGAGAGGCGCACCGAAGGCTTGAGCACGCAGAGATCCCGAGAGTTCAGGATCTCCTGGAAATGGAGCGCAACCGCATGCTTATGTACACGAGTTGCGGTTGGTTCTTCGATGACATTACCGGTATTGAATCTCTGCAGGTCCTCCGTTATGCCGCAAGAACGTTGCAGTTAGTTCATCCGTATGATTCACAAGTTCTGGATGAGTTTCTCTCCGTATTGTCCCGAGCACAGAGCAACGCAAGAACTCGGCCGCATGGCGATGAAATTTTCCGTACAAAGATTGAACATCAGATATCCAGTCTGGATGACGTGGCAGCCCATGTGGTGATTGCTTCTGCCTTTGAAGAGCTTCCAGTAAAGGACAAGCTGTACTGCTATCAAATCGATGTCCATGACCTTGTGCGTGAGCGGTCGGTGGAGAGGATCTTCTTACTGGGCTATGTGGCGGTACAAAGCGTCGTCACACGCCAGAGGTCAGAGTTTGTATGTGCGGTTATTTATTTTGGAGAGGTTGATCTCCGTTGTTCGGTAAAAAACTTTGTGAGTAAAGAAGATTATGCCTCCTTGAAACGAGAGCTGCTCTCAACGTTTTACCGGTATTCGTCTACAGAACTGCTTAGACAGATGGACAAGCAATTTTCCGAGAAATATTTCTCCATGAAAGACCTGTTCGGGGAACAGCGAATAAAAATTATAGAAGCTGCCACAAATAAAATGTACGAGGAACAGGCCGGTCTGTTTGAGGTTTTCTACAAGACCAACAAGGATCTTGCCAAGCTCATCATAAATTATAATGCGAAACTGCCGGACACCTTCTTGGCATCAGCCCGTTTCGTACTGAGCCGGGTTTTCTTGCGAGAATTGGAAAAACTTTCTGGTGGATATTTTCCTGATCGTTTGGAAACGGTTCTTGAGGAGGCACGCTTCTGGAATATACAATTGGATGTTAGTTCCGCGGGGAAGCTCCTGCGAACGAGGATTATGTCCCTGGTACAAGACCTGGCAAAAGATCCGTGGAATAGGAACGTTTGTTTGGAGATATTGAAGTTCCTGGACTTAGGGACCAATCTGGATATTGCGCTGCAACTGGGCGAGGCTCAGATACAATTCTTTCGCATCATTCGCAGCCTGGAGACTTCCGGTCAGCCGGGTTTGCCTACCCATTTTACGGAGCTGGCACAGCGTTTAGCGGTAATTCTGGAGTCTGTTGAAGAGAGGGATCGTTGACATGAAAAAGCCTGTAGTGGCTCTGGTCAGATATGAGTGCCCGTATGAATCGGTGAGAAAGGCCGTTACGTTATGCAACGGGTTCCACGCACTGCCCCAAAATGCCAAAGTCTTTATCAAACCAAACATTGTCTTCTGGAACCGTTTCACGCCCTTTCCGAAATGGGGGGTTGTCACCACGTCGCGGGTAGTTGAGGATGTTGTCGTGCTTCTGAAGGACCACGGGATCAATGACATCACCATAGGAGAAGGGAGTGTCTTATTTGACCCCAAGGACCACGATACTCCTGCGCACGCCTTCGAGCATCTCGGGTACAACGAACTGAAGAAGCGTTTTGGCATCAACGTCGTTAACGTGTTCCAAAGACCTTTTGAGAAGACCGACTTGGGCGACGGCGTTGCCCTCAATTTTAATATAGACTTCCTTCAGAGCGATTTTATTGTCAATGTGCCGGTATTGAAGACTCATGCTCAAACTGTTGTGAGCCTGGGCATCAAGAACTTGAAGGGTATGATTGACATGAACTCGCGGAAAAAATGCCATGCTGCAGATCCCGCGCGAGACCTCCATTTTATGATAGCACACCTGGCAAACAAGCTTCCGGCATCTTTGACGATCCTCGACGGCATATTCACGAACGAGAGGGGCCCTGGTTTTGATGGAAAGATGAGGCGAAGCAACATCTTGATTTCATCCACCGACGTTTTCTCGGCAGACAAGGTGGGAGCCAAGATCTTGGGTTACGACGTTTCCCAAGTGCCTCATTTGTTGCATGCATCACGACTCTTCCACAGGACTGAGGACTTGTCGGATCTCGACATAGTCGGGGGCCGGATTGAAGATGTTGCCATGAAATTGCGGTATTCGTTCACCTATAACGAGAGTAATACGCTTCCCGTCCCCTTTGAGAAGATGGGTATCAAAGGGCTGTCTTATCCCAAGTATGATGAATCCTTGTGCACGTACTGTTCTGTCCTAACCGGCATCATTTTGACTTCCATTGCATTTGCCTGGCAGGGGGAAGCCTGGGATGACGTAGAGGTATTGACGGGAAAGGTAATGAAACCTACGCCCGGCAAGAAACATACAATCCTATTGGGAAAATGTCTCTATGAAGCGAATCGAACCCATCCGGACATTGACAAAATGATTTGCATCAAGACGTGTCCTCCCTCTCCCCAGGCTGTCGTGAAGGCTCTCCACCAGGTGGGGATAATGGTCAATCCCTCCATTTTCGATCAGATAGAGCAGGCACCGGGATT
>JAUPKT010000450.1 GCA_030837305.1 Thermodesulfobacteriota bacterium | reverse complement strand
TTGAGATCGGAGGAACAACTCGAGAAGGGCTTGTTCCTTATGGGACAGGCGGTCTGCCTTCTGAATGAACCCAAAACCCTCTGTGAGATCAATCACGATATCGTCGCGAATGGAAAGGCAATTTTTGAAGCAAATATCCAGTCGCATTTACCCGAGATAACTGCCGGCGAACAAAAAGACCCAAAAAACACGACGGACTGCATGCATCCCAAGGAGCCCATAGCGGTTGTTGGAATCGGTTTACGATTTCCGGGATCTTCTGATCCTGATGCTTTCTGGGGGCAGATCTTAGACGGCAGGAGCGGCATATGTGAGGTACCTGAGGCGCGGTGGCGAAGCGTTTCAGACTATTATGACCCGGATCGGTCCAAGGCGGACAAGACTTACACGAGAATCGGGGGCTTCATAAAAGATTTTGAGTTCGATCCGCTCAAGTACAGGATTCCTCCTTCAGTGGCAAGGAAGATGGACCGAACGCAACAGTTGGCGGTGGCCTGTGCGGGAGACGCACTGGCGGATGCCGGCCTAAAGCCGGAAGATCTGCGAGGAACTCGAGTTGGGGTGATGATAGGCAACAGCATGGGGGGTGAGACCACCGACCTGTATGCCCAGCGTATGGGGCTCCCGCACGCACTGCAGTGTCTTGAGCTTTCCGTTGTCCATTGCGATGTAGACAATTCCCATACGGACAAGATGAGAGAAGAGTTCAAGGCGCTCTATCTTGATGGTTTGCCTGATATTACAGAGGATTCTCTGCCTGGAGAACTTGCCAACGTCATAGCGGGTCGTGTGGCTAATGTCTTCAATCTCACAGGACCTAATTTCACGGTTGATGCAGCATGCGCATCGTCCTTGGCTGCCTTATTGAGTGGGGTGCGTGCTCTGCGAGAGGGTTCCGTGGATTTTGCAATCACCGGCGGTGTGGATGCAGCCATGGCGCCGTCCTCCTTTGTGAAGTTTTGCAAGATAGGAGCACTATCACCTGATGGTAGCAGACCATTCGATGAATCAGCCAATGGTTTTGTTATGGGAGAGGGTGCAGGTATGATGGTGCTCAAGCGTCTGTCGGATGCTGTCCGAGATGGTGACCGAATATACGGGACGATTCTCGAGATCGGCTCATCTTCCGACGGCAAAGGCAAGGGCATCACCGCCCCAAATCCTGAAGGGCAAACAAGAGCAATCACCGAATGCTACACGGCTGCAGGTGTCAATCCCTATACGGTGGGACTGATTGAGGCGCACGGGACAGCCACCCCCGTGGGCGACCAGACAGAACTCAAGGTGATGGACAAGTTCTTGAGGGACTCACTTGCACCAGTGGGATCAGTCGGTATCGGCTCAGTGAAGTCGCAGATAGGACACCTAAAGGCTGCTGCAGGAGCAGCAGGATTGATAAAAGCCTTGCTGAGCCTTTACCATAGGACACTTCCGCCCACGGCAAATGTAAAATCACCGACATCATGCATCGAATGGACATCGTCTCCACTATTCTTGTTACAGGAAAAGAAAAGATGGGATCGAGCTAATGGAATTCCGCGGCGAGCGGGAGTCAGTGCTTTCGGATTCGGGGGTACAAACTTTCACGTTCTCCTCCAGGAATACTCGCCGGATCTTAGGGTCATCACAGGTGGAAAAGAAAGGCCCTCGCAAAAGGTATTTTCTCCACCAAGGTGGCACCTGCCCGACAATGTTTTCGCAGAAGGGGAGGCCTGGGTGGTGGGTGGTTCGGACCCCAGAGACTTATCAAGCAAGATCAAAGAGATATTAAAGCAACTCCAGCCTGGGAATTTTAACGCGATCGCGATATCTCACCGCACCGAAGCGTGCCAATTGCCATTCCGATGGGGCTTTGCGGCAAAAGACTCGGACATGGCACAGGTGAAATTGGCGGCAGTCTTGGAAGCTATGTCAGATGATTCTAAGAAGCCTTTCCTAGCCGCCAAAGGCATCTACTTCCATCATGATGACGGGGTTATAAAACGCAAGGCTGCTGCATGCCTGTTTCCAGGCCAAGGATCACAGTATCCTTTTATGCTCAGGGACCTGGCCCAGCGTTTTCCGATAGTGGCAAATACGTTTATTGAGGCCGATGACGTTCTCACGAAGCTTGGGCTTACCGCAATCACGACCACCCTGTTTCCCGATCCGTCTGCCTCACGTGAGAATGAATCGAATACTGCTGATCCCTTGAGAGATACCCAGCTTCTCCAGCCGATGATCTTGACGGCAGATACTGCTATTTTTCGTTTGCTGCAACTAATGGGACTTCAGCCTGTAGCAGTGGCCGGACATTCTCTCGGCGAATATGCCGCATGTGTTGCCGCTGGAGTTTTTTCATTTAGAGATGCTCTTGAAGCGGTTTCTGTGCGGGGCAGAGAAATGGCCCGGGTGAGCATTGCCGATCCTGGGTTGATGATGAGTATTCCGGCAGATGCCCGTGTGGTGGAGGATGTCCTGTCACAGGTCGACGGGTATGTGGTAGCTGCAAATAAGAATTCCCCGAAACAGACCGTCATTTCCGGAGAAACTGCGGCTGTAAAAAAGGCTGGAGAAATCTTTTTAAGCATGGGTTTGGAAGGCATCCTTGTGCCCGTTTCGGCTGCCTTTCATTCAGGAGTGGTTGCCCCTGCCCGAGAGCCTTTCATGAAGACCCTTCGACAACTTGAGGTGAATTCACCGGCGACTCCAATACTATCCAATGTGACTGGTGACTTCTATCCCATGGGGCCGTCTTCCGAGGACAGAATTCGGGACCTCCTGGGCAAACAGTTTGCCGCTCCCGTGGAATGGGTGAAATCGTTGAGGCGTCTCCAGAAGGAGGGCATCGAGATTTTTGTGGAGTGCGGCCCGAAAAGAGTTTTGACCAACTTCACGATGGATACGCTGGGGAAAAATGTTGTGGCGTTGCCAACCAATCATCCCAAGAAAGGTGGAGTCTTGCAACTCCTGGAAACAGTTGCGGCGTTGATCACCAATGGCATACCTCTGGATGTCGAAAAAGCTGAAGCCATTCAAGATCACAGCTCTTTCAGATGGGATCGCGCAACAACAGATGCAAAAAGACTCCCGGAAGTCTCAATACGTAAGACTCCATCCCTTTTGCCGGCAGATACTTCCATAATCCCAAGTGGACTCATTGACGAAGAGATCAGGGCACTTGCCAAGACCGCCGAGTTTCAAAGCTACCTGGACGTGCAAGGAGAGTTTTTGCGCGGAGTGATAAAGTCAGGGTTCAAATCCTTTACCGATAATATCCTGCCAATGCAAGCAACTACAAGAAAGGTGGAATCCGAAGGTTTCGA
>JAUPKT010000449.1 GCA_030837305.1 Thermodesulfobacteriota bacterium | reverse complement strand
GAGAAGCCCGGACCGCAGTGGCGCATGGACGCGTTCTACCGCGAGGCTCGCCGCTCTACAGGGATACTCATGGTGGGAGAGAAGCCACTCGGCGGAAAGTACAGCCACGATCCGGCGAACCGACTGCCCTGGAGAGGAACGCCAGATGCTCCGACTCCTCCGAAATTTCAAGTGGATGCCGTCAAAGAAGAAGTGGGAATGCTCATCAGGGAAAGGTTTTCACACCATCCGGGACAACTGGATTTGAGTGCTGTCCCTGCTACGAAATCCGATGCAGATATGCTTTGGTCGTGGGCAAAGGAACAATGTCTGGAGTGGTTCGGACCGTACGAGGACGCGATGTCGGACAAAACATCGGGGCTATTCCATACGAGGATTTCCTCACTTCTTAACATCCATCGTCTGATGGCTGCTCGCGTCGTAGCCGATGTCGAGGCTCTGGATATACCTCTTTCGAGCAAAGAGGGATTCATCCGCCAGGTCCTGGGATGGCGAGAGTTCGTGCACCATGTCCACGTGATTACAGACGGTTTTCGAGTCGGCCTAGAGCCTCCACATGATGTGCTGAGCCAACCGGGAAATGGGGGTTACAGAAACTGGACTGGGAAGACATGGTCCACCAGAAGAGGGACGGAATCTGTTTTCCCGGGCGGCTCCTTCCCTCGCTGGCTTGGAGGAGACACGCGGCTACCGCCTGCTTTCTGGGGCGCGCCGTCCGGGTTGCGCTGCCTTGACTCGATCGTCTCCAACGTTTGGGCCGAAGGCTACAGCCATCACATCACACGGCTCATGGTGCTGGCCAACATAGCCACGCTTCTGGATGTCAATCCGCGTGAACTCACAGATTGGTTTTGGATCGCCTACACGGACGCGTACGACTGGGTTGTGGAACCGAACGTCCTCGGCATGGGAACCTACGCGGTCGGCCCCTTGCTGACGACAAAGCCGTATGTCTCCGGAGCCAACTACATTAACAGGATGAGCGACTTCTGTCGCGGCTGTCAATTCGATCCGCTGGAAGACTGCCCGATAACACCCTTGTATTGGGCTTTCCTGGCGAGACATGAATCAGCTCTTCGAGGGAATCCGAGACTGAGTATGGTCATGAAGTCACTTGATAGAAGGCAAGGTCCCGCGAAGAACAGGGATAAGCGAGTTTACGATTTCCTGAAAGCCCGACTTTATGATGGAACCCTTTTAAGACGTCAGGATATGGCAAGGCTTTGAAGGTTGCCGTGAGCTCGGCCGTTTGGAACGGGCGTTGATCATTGAATGCGCAGATCCTGTGAATGGTGCGCCGGCCAAACCAATCCTTTCATCCAGGCATTGTTAGGCAGATCTCAAGGCGGCCTGGATGCACAGGACGAGGATCGGCTTTACGCGGCTCACGAGTGCATCACTCGCCGAGTTATCCAGAGATGTCGTCAAAGCAACTGTTCCACTTGAGGAATGCACGGTTTTACGGTAGTTTTCACTTGAGCTGACCGGGGCTTTAAAGGAATTCCAACATCTTAAAGGTTAACAGTTCCTGGAGGAAGGACCATTCATGAAAGTGCCCGAACAGAGAAGAAGAGAAACCGAGAGGCGAGACCAGAGTCAGACCGGATTTCTGCAGTCGATTCTCGACGCTCTGTCGGCACGGTATAACATCGCGGCGCCTCCAAGGATCAGTTTTCGCCAGAGGAGCCTTTGGCAATCATTCAGAGTCCCCCTGAATCGAGTCCGACCTGATCGGGCGACGACCCTATGGATAACCATGAGAGCATTGAAGTTGAATTGCTGAAGTATGAGTTCTACGCTTGGAAGTATGCGATATAAAATCAAACCGGAAAATTCAGTTCCGGAGGCAAAGAATATCTTGGGCAAGTGATACTGCCTGCCACAGAAGCAACGCTTTCGGAGCTGCTCAATTTGATTGATCAGAGGAGGATCGCATGAAACTGCCGCAGTATATTACGACCGAGGAAGTCCAGCGCGTGTGCCGAGAGCTCGACATTCGGGACTGGACATCGCTTACAGAGGCTAATGTCCCGGTTGAAGAGGCACAAATCATTCAGGCCGCCGTCGGAGCGGAAGCGGCCGAAATCACTGCTGACGAGTTTTGCCGCGGCCTTGAAGTTGAGCTGGAGCACGGGCTGCAGTTCCCAGATGCGAACGTGACGAACAACCACCCCCTGCTGACAGGAAAGATCGTTTTGGCCCATCTCAAAGAAACCCTTGATTATTACACCAGGCTGGAGGTGGCTGAATTGGAGGGTGATATTCTGAACGCTCTCTCGAATGGTGACCTGACCAAGGTGGCGGAAAAGTACAGAAAGCTGGTCCACGCTCGGCTGGCATTGGGTGAGTGTGAAGCTCGCCGCCTGTAGTTTGCCGTCGGCTGAAGAAGATCGAGCGCCATGCACACTGGACGAAACCTGTCCCGCTGGTGCCGAGTAAAGCTCATGGGTGGTTGGGCACACCGGCCCTACCGTTCCACAAGGAGGCTCCGGAAGCTGTGCAAAAAGCAATCAAACTCGAGACAGAAATCAGAAACCTCTTGGCCTCCCAACAATTTGCCGTCCTATCGACTCAGAAGCAGGATAACCCATATTTGAACCTAGTGGCGTTCGCCGAGACCAGCGACCTCCGAACCATCCTGTTTGCTACAATGAGGGCGACAAGGAAGTACGGGAATATCTAATCTAAGTCTGGCGTAGCACTCCTCGTTGACAACCGGTCTAACGAAGTAGCTGATATCCGACAAGCCGTGGCCGTCTCGATCATCGGCAATGGCTGCGAGGTCCCGGATTCCGAGAAAAAAACACTGAAGGGTGTCTATCTGGAAAAGCAGTCACACATGAAAGAGTTCTTGGCCTCTCCGTCCACAGCGCTGGTCAAGGTTGACGTG
>JAUPKT010000448.1 GCA_030837305.1 Thermodesulfobacteriota bacterium | reverse complement strand
TACCGTATACCGGATGCTGGCAAGACATGGCTGGCGGAAAATAGTGCCTAGACGACGACACCCCAAGGCCAATGAAGCGGCCCAAAAAGGGTTTAAAAAAAACTCGAAACAGTAGTAGCCAAAGAGAACAAACGGCAAGCGAAAAAGAGAAGGAAAGTCTGGCTAATGTTTCACGACGAGCCCCGCTTTGGAAGAATCAATGGCCCTCAAAGTTGTTGGGCTCCGCCGGGAGTGCGACCATCGGTTCCTTGATATGGTTCGAGAGTACAGGGAACGCGAACTGCTTACACAATACGACGAAAAATCGATGAATATACAAGGTGCCCTTAAGGAATGTCAGCCGGGACATCGAACTTCGAGGAGCATCTCGAGGGTTACAACCCTATGCAATGTCGAAAGGAAGCGTAATACGTGATCACTATCGAGCAAGTCTTTCGGGAAAAGGCATTGCTGGTACTTATCTTGTTCCTAGGGCTTTTGCTTCTGGACCCACTGGTCCCCGCCTCTCTAACAAATTTGCCTTTCGCAACAATCGGAGTGGCTGGGGCTTGGCTCCTCAGCGAGAAAAGGAGTCTTTCAAGAAACGTAATACTTTCTTCGACGGTGGCGGTCTTACTCCTTGTGGCCTCTGCAAGGCTTTTGCCCATTGCAGCGGACCAAGCCTCACGAGTACCCATAGGCCTCCTGTTCCTGGCCTTTATCCTCATCTTGTATAGCTACTGTGCGGTTCAGATTCTCTCGGTTTTGTTAAGGGCCAAGGAGGTGACGCATAACCTGATCATCTCAGCGGTGAACCTGTATATAATCTTGGGGATGTTTTGGGCCCACATATACACCATACTTAACTGGTTTCATCCTGAAGCATTTGCCCTAAATGTTCAGCAGAGAGACTCGGCATCGGAATTCGTCTATTTCAGTTTTGTCACTTTGGCGTCGCTGGGATACGGAGATATAACACCGAAGACGGAATTCGCCCAGAGGCTGGCCATTACGGAAGTAATTATGGGACAGTTCTACGTAGCGGTGGTGGTAGCTTACCTAGTGAGCGTTTTTATCGGCCGGGAGATTCGCGGAGTCGATGGGAGATCAAACCACCGAGACGATCCTCATGATTGAGGTTGGCCGAGGGAAGCAGTTAGTCCACAGCGACGACGCATTCATGAATTCCGCAATTCTTAGATCCTTGGACAACGAGATTTATCGTTGAACAGGGACAATCCTGCGATAGGAAGACGGCATGATTGATTATCCAACCATCATTTTGGCGGCATCGCTGATCTTTTGTTACGGTCTGATCTCCCGTGTGTCCGAGAACTCGCCGATTTCTGCGCCAATGGTCTTTGCCGGAATTGGAATATTGGCCGGCCCCCTTGCTTTTGATCTGTTTGAAGTCAACCTCAACGCCACCATCGTGAAGTTGATTGCCGAGATCACCCTGGTCATCGTCTTGTTCGTGGACGCCTCAACGGTCAATCTGCAGACGTTGCGGGCCAATCGAGGATTGCCGCTTCGTCTACTCGGCATCGGACTTCCCCTAACGATGCTACTAGGTTTCGTCGCCGCAGTCTGGTTGATCAATGTCCAGAGCCTTTGGGTTGCAGCGCTCGTGGCGCTCATACTTTCTCCCACCGACGCTGCGCTAGGCCAGGCAGTGGTGGCCAGCAAGAGCCTTCCCGAGCATATCCGACAGGCCATCAACGTAGAAAGCGGTCTCAATGACGGAATAGCTTTGCCCCCAATCCTTATGTGCATCGCAGCTCTTTCAGGAGGAGCGCACACGGGGTCGCACCCAGATTCTTGGCTCGTCTTCATGGCGCGCCAGCTCACGCTTGGACCCCTCGTCGGAATCATGATCGGTTGGTGGGGAGGACGTCTGGTGGACAAGGCATCGAATAAAGAATGGATGCAGCCTGCATTCCAGCGCCTTGTTGCAGGATCGCTGGCCGTAATTGCGTATGCGTTAGCCGAGGCGTTTCATGGAAATGGTTTCATTGCCGCCTATTGTGCCGGCCTTTTTCTCGGTACACAGACACACGCTGTTCGTGAGCGAATTCAGGAGTTCGGAGAGGCAGAGGGGCAACAGATGTCCCTTTTCGTGTTCCTGATATTGGGTCTCGCTATGGTTCCTGCGATGGTCAAATACTGGGACATTCAAGCCCTCTTCTATGCTATCTTGAGTCTCTCCGTGATCCGCATGATACCTGTCGTCTTATGTCTTCGAGGTACGGGCCTTGACGGCCCGGGAATGTGGTTCATCGCGTGGTTTGGGCCCCGAGGCATCGCTTCAGTGCTGTATGCGCTCATAGCGGTGAGCAACCTGGGTGTCACAGGATACGAGCGAGGGTTTGCCGTCATCACGTTAACCGTCCTCCTGAGCGTCTTCCTGCATGGCCTATCCGCTGTGCCCCTTACAGTGTGTTACTCTCGATACCTGGACAGACGAGGATTGGTCCATGATGATAGTGCGAGTGGCTGAGCGCATGGTTTGTACGGCCAGTAGGAGGGCCTTTGGCGCAATAGAGATGGTCTGGGAAAATTGGACGATGACACAAGTGTGTATAATGCACTCAAAAAAGAAATGATTCTAACCTTAGGAAATGGCTTTTTGTATTAAGATCTTAGTAAATATCCACGTGCAGAGCACGTGGCTTTGGTTTAGCCCCCATGGGGGGCTCCCTTTTAGCGAAATAGGGTTGTTCCATCAGCGGCTGCTCGTTTTTGGAGATCCGATACGGAATTTCATTTCGGATTTCCGGCATGTAACCTTTTCACTGCTTCACAATACGTGATAGTTTACAAAACCTGCTCACCCGC
>JAUPKT010000447.1 GCA_030837305.1 Thermodesulfobacteriota bacterium | reverse complement strand
CTATGTCGGGATCCCTGAGGCGCATGATGAGTGCGGCGGGTATCTCCATCAGATCCGCTAAAATATCCACGATCTCCTGCCATGACTGCAGTGTATTTTCAGGTACTTGGACCTGTAGCTCGTTGTTTATCAATCTTGCCTCCTCGAGACCTTGGCATTCTTGACAGGAAAAGGGACGATGTTGCGACAGGCTATCGCAAAACATTATTGCCTCTTACCCATGCCAGAAGCCCTAGGGCACGTCCGTGTGGACTGATGTGGTGGACCGGGTTTTTCTTTACTATTATAGATAATAATGCGGCTTCGCGGTAGATCAACCGTCAGAAACAAACCAGTCCAGGGAAAAATGGATTACGGATTGACCGCAAAGCTAGGCAAGAGAGAAGAAGGCAGTCGGTTAGGCCGTTGTGATATTCTGTGGTCCGAATTCTGACTACAAGAGTTAGATCGATTAATTCGTCAATCAGGAAATACTCGTAAGACTAGGGTGTTACGCCTTTCATCACTCATTGGTTTCATGAGGTGCATTGAGAAATGGGCAGAGATACATTGGGGCTCCTTCTTGGTCTTCTCATGGGTTTGATCTTCATCGGGTACTTGGGACGCCACTGGCCGGCTCATGTCAAGATATTGTTCAAGAGATGCCCGAGATTCTTCTGTTTCGGCGAAATTGAGAATATATCCGAATACGAGGACAAGCATCACAAAACATTTGAGTCATTGGTCTCGGGAGGCGTCTGGCATTCCGTCATCACATGCAAGAGATGCGGTTGTCTTTGGACAATAGAATCCACAGCCAATGGTAGTAAAATGACACGATTGAAATAGCTCCTCACGAGGCGGCAAATTGCTTCGGCCCCTTCAGTTGCTACAGGACTTTTCTCAAAGACCACGAATCTCCTTCTGTACCTGCTCGAGTTTCTCCCACAATTCGTCGACCTTCTTTTGCGTCTCCTCCACGGTGCCGGAATTGTCTACGACGAAATCGGCATACCGGACTTTCTCCTCCATGGGGAGTTGGGACGAGAGCATTTTCCTTGCCTGGTCTTCCGTGATGTTGTCACGGGCAGCAAGACGTTTAACCATCTCTTCTTGGGACACGTACACCACGAGAACCTTGTGGAACAGGTACTGGAGGTTGAGTTCGAGCAGCAGAGGTATCACAACCTGAACAATGGCATCAGGATCCTTGGCGGTAATCTCGTTGAGTTGTCTGACGAATTCGATCCGGATCTGGGGATGAGTAAAACTCTCAAGCTTTTTGCGTTTTTCCATGTCTTGGAAGACGATGTCGGAGAGCTTCTTGCGGTCCAGAGTGCGGTCTTCAGCGAGCACCTGCTCGCCGAAATAACTGACTATCTGCTTCCACGCAGGCTTGTCGGGCTCCACCACGATTCTGGCGAGCACGTCAAAATCGATGATGGGTGAGCCTTTTTCCTCAAGCATCTTTGCCACGGTGGATTTTCCGCTGGCAATGCCTCCTGTAACGCCTACAAGCAGCCGATTGTCCGTGCCCCGGATTGCCTCGATCTGACTGATCCCTCCGTATGCCATGGGGAACGAGGTGGTGAGGTCGCGCTCAGCCCCCGCAAAACTGATGGGATAACGGATGCCTCGACGGTATAGCGCCTCCATCCCTTTGAGAGCCTTTTCAACCGATGAAGGGGATAGAGCCATGACAAGGTCCTCGTCTTGGCAGTGCCCATATCTGCGTTCCCCGTAGCAGGGGATGGTTAGAGACGGTTTCCCTGTCAGGTAGCAGCGTGCTATGGCATCTGAACACGACGATTCACCAACACAGAAAAACTGCATCACGTCGTAGTCTTCGAACTGGAGAGAATTAATGAGGAGCATCATCTGAGCGGGATTCGCGTAGATGAGCACCATGTCAGGCTCGAATGGATTATAGACCAACGGACCAAGAGCGACTGCTTCGTACTTTCCCAGCGGAATGCGGGGTATGGATTCTTCATATCGCTTGCCGTCGGCTCTAGTTTGTACCCATACAATGCTCCGGAACGTGCCGTCCTTGAAGAGCGGTGGTGTATCCGAAAGTCCAATGATTCCTGGGCAGGTTGGGCCGATGAAGTCCTCTGCCACCGCGCCGACTGTCCAGTCAAAGCTGCGCACCAGGGTGATCAACTGACATAAGGTCTTCTTGCCGTCCAATTGTCTCATGAAGGGGATTTCGTCCAGCTGCTCTCTCTTTTCGAGCATCTTGAAGGCCACTGGAAAGGATTTCAGCCGCATCAGCAATTCCATACGTCGAATAATCTTCTCCCAATCTTTTAATGGTTTCATGACCACTCCTTATTCATGACAAAGTTCCGGCGTTGGAGTCGTGACAAAAAGGTCTTCGAGACGTAGCTCTGGTACAAGCGCTGTCACGGGCTAGAAAAAAGCATTTGATCCAACGGTGCCTCGAAAGATATCATGGAATGGCCTGAAAAGTCTCCAGGAACGTAATTCACCTGGCACGACTGTTTGGCTGCATATAGCCTGGCTGTCCGATTGATTTGTTGTGCGGAGCCTTATTTTGCTAACTCTTGATTCAATTGTAGCGTTGCGTGCATACTCAGTGATATAATAAACACTTTTCGATGAACCTGTGTTTGTGAAATCATGGAGTTCCGGTGCCGGGCGAAGAGAGCAGCCACCGCATGGTCTGCCAATGCGATCCGGAGAAAATGAAGAGAGTTTTGCATGAATATCGACCTTGCTTCAATCGAGATGGACCCGTCTTTGAGGGCTCAGATCCTCGTGGAAGCCCTGCCCTACATCAGGAACTTCCGGGGCAAACGCATCGTGATCAAACTTGGCGGAAGCGCCATGATTCAGGAGTCTCTCAAGAAAAACTTTGCTGAAGACATAGCG
>JAUPKT010000446.1 GCA_030837305.1 Thermodesulfobacteriota bacterium | reverse complement strand
TCGGCTTCACGGTGATATGTGGGAGACTTTTAGTAGAGTTGATGGCTGATGTTGGTGATGAGGAAGATGTTGTGACGGGGACCTGATCGTTAAGGTGATTGGATTTTTTTGTGTGCGGGTGGGAGTTTATCAATCTGAAGATAGATACTGTAATGCCTTGGGAAACCAAGGGTTCCGAGGAAAGAAGAGTTCAGTCCGTGGGTTCTGTTTCATCGGGGGCCCTGAGCGAGGGGCCGGATATGCGGATAGTTATACAATGGTGCTTGAGGCGATCCAGAAGAGCATCCACGAGGGGTTTGCGTTTGAACAGGTCGTACCACTGAGGGTAATCGAGGTTGGTGGTGATGATGGTAGACTTTCTGCTGTACCTCTCGTCCATCAGCTTGAAGAAGGCATTGACCTGTTCGGAATTGAGAGTGAGGTATCCGAGTTCATCGATGAGGAGGATATCGTACTTGGCGAGCCTCTTAAAGAGTTTGGGAGTGCTTCTGTCCGCAAGGGAAGCGTACAGTTCGTCCAGGAGATCCTGTGCCTTGTAGAATCGTCCGCGGCGGCCCGAAAGCAGCGCCTGTCGCAACAGACCGATTGCGAGTCCCGTCTTGCCCGTCCCCGGATCTCCGATAAAAACAATGTTGTCTGCCCTATCCACGAACGCTAGAGATGCTAAGCCCATGATCTGGGACTTGCTGACCCCAGGTTGCTGATCAAAGGGGAAGGACTGTAACATCCAGGGCCAGGGCATTCTCCCTTGTTCGACCCGGTACAGGAGACTGCGCTCCTGGCGGTAGTGAAACTCCTCCAGTACCAGCCGCTCGATTACCTGTGCGGCGGAAAGCCCCTCCCTTTCAGCCAGAGCAAGCTCTCTTTCGAGGACTTGGGACATCCCCGTGAGTTTGAGCGTTCTCAACAGATCGACGATTCTGGTCTGCATCAGTCATTCTCTTCTGGGAAACGGAAAAAGTCCCCGGCCACGTGCGCCAGAATCATCTTCTCTAAACGGGACAGGTCATAAAGACCATAGGTGAGGGCCTTGCCCAGAGCAGCGACAAAGGGCTCATGCGGATAGGTCCGTTTGAGGTTGAGCAACCTTCGGAGTCTCTGTACCCCTCGGCCCGAGGATCGTTTTTTGATCTCGCTCACATAGTGGTCCAGGATATCCGATTCTCCAAGGAGCGCCTTTTCCTCGGCCGAGGGACCGGAGTGCGCCATTTCTCGGAAGAGCGGTTTGTGGTGCCCCGACTGTGTCAGTCGGGTATCACGCTTGCCGACGATCCGCGGATGTGAGGCCACCTGCTTATGATCGAAGAAGACCTGCACCCGGTCAGAATGCTTCTGTACCTCCACCTTTTTGCCGATGAGTCTATCGGGTACCGAGTACCGATTGGAGTCCAGATTGACGTATCCTTCCACGTCAATGATCCGATGGGCTGTATCATAGATCGGTGGCACATAGACCGGAAGCGGTTTCAGATATGGTTTTTCCATGAGGTACGCTTCAGCGGGGCTCATCCCCAGAGACCGTTTCACCTTCTTGTTGGCCTTCTCGTTGCACCATGTAAGGGCCTGGTCATTGAGGTCATGCCAGTCGGTAAACGTCCGACCAGCGATAAAGTTTCTTTCAACGTAGGCAAAGGTCCTCTCTATTCTCGCTTTTCTATCGGCATGACCGATCCTGTGGGCAACAAACGTGATGCCATAGATGCGGCCGAACGCTTCCATTTCGGGGGCCATCTCGGCATCAGGACCGGTACCGTAGACAACGACCACGCTGGTGTTGTCAATGACCACACGATCACAGACGCCGTCTATGAATCCAAACGCAGCTGCAAGGAAGACTTTGGCCTCAAACCGGGTGAAGCACGGATAGTATCTGATGAAAAGCCTTCTACTGTAAGCCAGGATGAGCCCAGCGCACTGGGCCGTCGTGGGTTTCCCGGCCAGGATGACCTTGTGGGGAGAAGTGTCATGTTGCATCTCCACTCCTGGACCGAAGGTGTACACTCCCGCCCTTTTCTTCTCCGGTTCCCTGAGCCCCCGCTCTCTGGCGATCCGAGTCAGGGTGCTATATCCGATTGATATGCCCTGATCTGCGAGCATTTCTTGCACCCGGACTACATTTCCCCGGCATCTGGCAAACATGTCTCGTATGAGGGGTAATTCGTTCTCAAAGGATGTGGTGGAGCTCCTCTCCCTGGGATCGTTCCCATACACGACCCTCTTTACGGTATTTCGTGAGATCCCCAGGGTACGACCGATCTGCCTGATCTTCATCCCCTTCCGGTGCAAGTCCAAAACGGCTATTCTGGTCTCCTCGGCAATCATTGACTCTCCAGTTGAGTGATCTTCTTGTCGATCTCGGTAATGATCTTGTGGACTTCTCTGAAGCCCCGTACGAGCCGCGAGCGGTCTGACTCCTCCTGGCCGGGATAGATCACCGTGGCCAGGCGCCGGACCATGCGACGCAACATATTGGTTACCATAGTGAGATCATTGATCCAGGCTCCTTCAGGCCCCTCATGGAGCGCATCGGCAGTGGTATGGTCTTGTTTGGTCTTGGTGGCCTTGACAAACAAACAGGGGTCGGAAATCATCCGTTCACGGGTTTGCTTGTTGGAGGATTCATAGTGTTTGAAAAATCCTGCAAGCTCCCGTGTGGAGAGAGGATGGTGAGCCAGATGTGAGACGAGCTTTGCGGCATGGTCGGTGTTGGCGCGCGCCAACGGTACCAGCACACGTGTAGCGGCATATGTGGAGACCTGACCGGTGCAGACCGAGCGCAGAATGTCTTCAGGCAGACCATCAATGAGGCTTAATCTCCTTGCCACCCAGCTCGTATCATACCCGATACCCCGAGCAATCTCCCTGAGGGAACATCCAAAACGCTCCTTGAGATCCTTAATGATCCACGCCTGTTCCACAGATTCCCACTGCCGTTGTCCTGTTTCTCCGAGCAGGTGAAACAGTGCGTGCTGTTCGGGGATCTCGTGGATATCGGCCATGATCGTGTCTCGTCCCAGCCTCCTGACTGCCTGCACCCGCAAATAGCCGTCTATGAGCACCAGGCGCTCTTCTTGGGGAATAACCACCACCGGGGTGATCTGCCCGAACCTCTCAATCGAATTGGTGAGCATGTCCAAGAGCTTTGGCTTTGCTACACGGGTATGGGCATACCGCAACTCCAAGCATCCCAAATCCACTTCCATCAAACTTTTATGTTTGTTATCCATACCCTCGGGCGTATCACAAAGGCGGGGCTTAAGACCAACGAGTCATATATTTGCAATCAAGCTAAAAACATGCTTAACACCTCGGAACAAAACGTATTTCAACGTTTATCGCGTCCGTCTTTGCAACCGTCCCCGCTCCAAGAGGGATGAGTTGATACCTGCCTGGAATGACTATTTTTATTCCCTTTGACGCGTCCATCTTTGCAATCGGACTCGATCGGGCTCTGTATCGCTGATTCCTCTTCCTCTGGTGTTGCCTGTTCCTTTTCACATACTCGGGGTTTGACAGACGATAGTCCCGCCAGTAATCAGGGTGGGCCTCCCTCCATCTCTTCTGGCAGTCCCGCAGATTCTCCCGGTAATCAAAATCCTCAGCCACCTTGCGTCTGTGCCATCTGCGCTTTCGCTCGGCTTGACATTTACGTTCTGAGCAGTATGCCTGCCCCTTCACCTGCGGACATGGTATGAACAGCCTGTTGCAAACCAAACACCGACGACGTTTTCCCAAGAGACACCCCCAGACCAAGGCTGACCATAAGAATGCCTCATTCTCCAATCCTTCCCAAATGGGTCAATTTTGTGAGCAGTCAAAAAGATGGGTCAGTTTTCCCGAGCATAGGTGGGTCAATTTCGGCGAGCGTCAAAGTACCGGTTCCGCTACCGGAAAGTTATTTTATCATATTTTATCAGCAATGAACGAATGGGAGAGAGGAGTTATAAGTGAACGAACTGTTACCGCTCTGTCACTAAAGAAATCAAAAGGTGAAAGAGTAAGTAGATTTGCTCCATATGGTTGTAAATTTGA
>JAUPKT010000445.1 GCA_030837305.1 Thermodesulfobacteriota bacterium | reverse complement strand
GGCCACATCATGAGCACGAACTTTCGATTGACGGTTTGATGCCCACGCCTGGACAACCGGTACAAGAAGACTCAAATTACCTCTAATTTTCGACCCGAGATCCGCGCAAAGTATTCGGTAAATCAATTCATCAATTCGAGGACAGTCCCACCATCCTTCCATGTAACTTTCGCCTAGCCCAAGACTCTTGTCGGAGAGCACTCTGCCGAACATCCGTTCGTCTCTCACGCAAATATCCCAAGGCTCCGGCCCGTTGATTGAAACCCCAATTTCTGAAAGCATTCCCTCCACGACTCGCCGATATTTTTTCTTGTCCATCTCATTTACTCCTGTTCGAATACCATGAGATACTGAAAGAATCCGAAAAATATGGTAGTTGAGGGTTTCGTATGGAACGAACTGTTTTTCGCAACTAATAAAGACCCCCATGGCTTTCGTAATGCCATTGGAGTCGTTCACGTACCAATTATAGAAAGACCGGCACGACGGGTCAATAAATTCTGTAAGATTTTTTGCTCACGTCTCATTGCTTTCTTACAAGGATTGGCCACGCTCACGCGGCGTTTCTCGCCGCAGAAGAAATCCGTGCCTTAGTCCCATTGAGGACAGGGTTCGCGGATGGAGGTTTCCAAGCCGTTATGGATTCTCATCAAATCGTCAGAACGACAATTGATACAATGACTGCCACGCTTACGGAGTCCGGATATTTCCAAAAAGCCGGTTACGACGCACCAAGTGAAAGAGGCAACGCCATTCTGCAGACAGATAAAATAAAGGATTTACTGGCAGCGAGCCGGAAGTTCAAAGGTGAACTGCAATACCTCGCTTCTTTCGTTCACGAGAAGATCGTAAAGTCATCCATGGCTCTTCAGGAAGAAATTCAAGATCCTGCCGCTTTTGATCCTCTCTGCGAATTCCTCAGGGAACTGCTGAAAGCCACATCTGATTTCAAAAAAGATCATGAAATGTCGAGTTGTTATGGAGATATTCTTTCACTATACATCATGAGTATGTCCAAAAGCGCCGGTCCTGGTCGCACCAGTTTGATCGTAGAGAAAATCCTCAGGAACATCGCACGGAGAAAAGCGGCCGAACTCTCTCACGCAATAATTCATGGGACGTATTCGGAACTCCAAGAGAAAGTCTGTGTTGCCCTTATAGCCAAACGGTATGCAGTGCATCTCCTGGCTACCACGGGCTTCACGATTCGACTGAGGGCAGAGATCGATTTCGGCACTTTCGGCAATTCACCTGAAGGTTTGGCACTCCAGATCATAAACATCCTCATACGGAACGGGATAAAAATAGCCGATGTCGGAGACCTCGTCTGTGGAGGCGGCGATCTTGGCCCTGTCCCAGACGGAATATATGTTCTTAACGAGTCTGTTCGAGACGAGTCGCGCAAGAGACTTCAAAATAGCTCCCTTAACAGAGGCCCCCTCGTGACGTGGGAATTGATGAGACTCTTGAGAGCCCAGAATACGGCGGGTCAGGTAAACGCTTCGGTCTGCAGTCCTCTATCATTCTCAACCCTGGCAGCGAAAGACGTCAATGCGCTTCTGAGGGAGAAATCGCGAGAAGTTGACCTGGAGTTAAGGGGGTATGTCAAGGTCACACCACTGAAATCCACTGCTGCACTTATTTCGGAGATTGAAGAAACTAATCCGGAAAAACTGAACATTCTCGTCATGACTCTCGATGAGCTTTTCGCATCTGTGGTGAAAAAGATCGGTCCCCGAATAGAGAGGGAAATGGCCGCCCAAGACGCAAATAGAATGCTCCTGGACTTTGACTTCGGGAAAGTGATGGATCAGTTGAATCGAGAGAACTTCGTGGTTCCCCGAAGTTTCCGATTGGGGGCACGAGACATGGGCACGGGCGTTCGGGAAATATGCGAACTCATGATGATTGTGGAATCAGCATCAATCTCAAAATCTTTAAAGCGCAACCTTATTCATATTATCGATTCGTATGCCGGACAAGTTGCAATGGTTGTGGAAATGGCGGCAGCCGGTAAATCTTCCGAACGACCACATTACATTCTGCTGACAAGTACTCTTGCTCGGGAGCCATACTTTCTGAGACTTTTCGAAAAAATTAGAGAGCGCATGTTTAATCCGCACGTACCGATAATGTGTGTGGATTCACTTGAATACGAGTATTTAATCGCCAATCATTTCTTCGAACTCTATGTCAACCCGGAAAAATCTGACAAACGCCTGAACATCAACTTGGAGGCCCGAAGCCTTAGAAAAGCTTTGCGGGTCTTGAGTTCCTCCGGCGAGGCTTCAGAATCATTCTCTTACGCAACACTCCTCCAACAATTGACAACCGACATAGCTGCGAAGCGACTCTCGCCGGCCAATGTCGTCGTTGTGGGCGCCGAGAACGAGGATGTCCTCATTGCCGTCTCGCAAGCCAAGGAGCAGGGACTCATCTTAAAGCTGTCCCTCCTGGGCGATCCAAATGAAATCAACTCCGCAATAAGACGGTCTAAGGTCCCGTTATCGCCAGCTTTTGACCCGTTGGTCAGGATAGTTCCCACGGATCCATTGGCCGTGAACCCTGAATCCAAGAAAAAATCGTTGGAAAACACGTTCAGGGAATTCGTCAATGCTAATCCTGAATTCATTGTGGTCAAAGGGAGCGCTGACACGGCTACGCTCTTACACGTTGCGCTCTCAGCGTACAAGAAAGCCTCTGCCACCGAGGGACAAGACCAACGACCACGGGGGCCATTGGCATCGAGCACAGCGGTGTTCGTTCTGCCGGATGGTCGGTTCTTCGCGCTGTCAGATGCAGCCGTGAATCCGACCTTCAGAAGCTCCGACGACCTTCTCCAGGCAATCGAGAATCAAATGGATGTCGTAAGAAAGGTTACACAGCCGGGAATGCTGTTGAAAGTAGCGATTATCTCCGCAGTGGAAAAAGAAACGTCAGCCATTCCAGCCACGCTCCTTGCCGCCGAAACTACGAAGAAAGTGGGAACATTGGAAGCTCAATATGGACCCCTTATCCTGGAGGGGCCGCTGTCATTCGACCTTGCAACCGTGCCCGAGGTGGTTTCAGAAAAACACTACGAGGGGAAAATAAGAGGTGACGCAAACTGCCTCGTCGCAACAGAAATAAACACAGCGAACGTCTTGTACAAGATGCTTTCAAAAACCATGGGGAGCCTCGGCCTCATGGTCGACAACGGGGCAATCATCACGGCGGGTCCAGGAACCGCACCAATTGTACTCACGTCACGCGGTGACACGGCGCAAACTAAGTTTAACTCAATACTTCTTGCCCTTGCGTACACATCAAAAGACCGGCAAAACGAATGACATCGGCTATGGAAGGCTACGCGATAAACGTGACTAAGACTACCACATTTACCGGATCCCAGGACGACTTGATTCTTCTGTATTTATCAGACACGAGCAGAATTACCAGGTGACTCGCAAACTTGACAGCCTGGCACTCATTGACTATTTTTGAAGTTCAACGTTGAATTCTCACTACTCCGGCTCGGGAGGTCGCATTGATTATTGCCAAACCAAAACCATTGGTCGAAGTAATAGAAATGGTTCATGATTATTCCAGCCTTCTCGTGGTCGGCTGTGGTACTTGTGTAGCAGTCTGTTTGGCGGGCGGCGAGAAAGAGGCATTCATATTGGCCCAGAGTCTCGAATTGGCAGCAAGGGTAAAAAACAAGAACATTTCAGTGGAAACCGTTACTGTGGAAAGACAATGCGATAGAGAATTTCTTCAAGTGCTCGAAGCCGGTGTTTCCCGAGCAGAGGCGGTTGTCTCTCTCGCCTGTGGAGCCGGGGTGCAGTTTCTTGCCCAGATGTATGAAAACAAACCGGTCTTCCCGGCTGTTGACACAAGTTTCATCGGGGTCGCCGAGGGCCCCGGAGTCTGGACCGAGCGATGTCGGTCATGCAATCAATGCTACCTTGGGATCACGGGCGGGATATGTCCTGTGACCATGTGTGCCAAAGGTCTCCTCAATGGCCCTTGCGGTGGTCCCTCTAAGGGAAAATGTGAAACCGACCCAAATAAGGACTGTGCCTGGGTTCAAATCGTTGAAAGGCTTGAGAAGCAGTCTCGACTTGATCTGCTCGTCCGTATTATGCCTCCCATGAGGCATGATCTCTCGACGCATCCAGGAAAAATAACGCGACCCGATTATCGAGAAATCACTTCCCCGGGTTCCTCATTACCCTAGCCCACGCAGAGAAAGCGGATCAAGTGCTTCACACAGACAGTATCCAAACTGATTGTCTCATAATCGGCGGAGGGATCTCCGGTCTCACGTGCTGTCAAGAACTCGCGAAATATGGTTTCAAGTCAGTTATCATCGACAAGGAACCTTTCCTTGGGGGTCATGCCGTCCACCTTACCTGCAAAGCCACACAAGAGTGCCAAAACTGCGGCGCATGCCTGGTGGTGGAATCGATAAGAAACACCGATGCTTCTCCGGATGTCTCCTGTTTTCTTTCCTCTAGGCTCGAGCACATTCGTTTCAATGACGAGATATACGAATCAGTGATCTTTCAGGAGCCGACGAGAATAAATCCAGAGCTTTGTGATGGTTGTGGGGAATGCCTTCAGAAGTGCCCGGTTCCCGGCGCAATCCAAACACCTCAAGGGAATATCCGCCCATACATTCGAACCGAATTGTGCCTTCACGGACAAAAACTTTCCTGTTCCGCCTGCGCCGAAATTTGTTCGCGCTCCGCAATCGACCTTGCTGATTCCGGAAGAGAAATTCGCGTCAAGTCTGCGGCCTTGGTCGTTGCCGGCGGGTTTGAACCGTTTGATCCATCCCTCAAGCCGCGTTTCGGTTACCGACGTGTCCCAGGAGTCTTGACGGCCCTGGAATTGGAAAAGCTGTTGAGACGAGACCAACTCAAGCTTCTCGGGGTGGAACCGGCGGGTCCCTCCATTGCGTTCATACAATGTGTGGGTAGCAGAGATCCCAAGATAGGACGCAACTACTGTTCCCAGGTTTGTTGCGCTTATGCAATTCGATTGGCCTGCGTCCTCAAGTTCAAGACCCCCTCACTCCGAGTGACCATGTTTTACATGGACATCCAGAATTTTGAGAGAGGGCTCGAACACTTTGTCGAGCACGCTTCCGAGAAAATAACTTTCGTAAGAGCCATACCGGCTGAAATTCGAAAAGGGAAAGACGGTCGGCCGGAGGTGCTCTATCACGGTCCTGGTGATGAGCGGCTGTGGCAGTCATTTGATCTGGTAGCCTTGAGCGTGGGGATTTCACCCCCTGAAAGGATACCGGCCCTGGATTTTCTGGAGCGAACGCTCGATGGATTTTGGGGCAATTCTGGAATGGATGGTATCACGGACGCACCCGGCATTTTCGTCACTGGTGCTGCCCAAGGGCCGAAGTCAATCAAGGACAGCATTCAACAAGCGGTGAGAACAGCAGGGAGAACGGCCTCCTATCTCATGAAGCCCGACCGAGGAGCCCGGTCATGACCAATGCGTCAGGCATCCCTCTG
>JAUPKT010000444.1 GCA_030837305.1 Thermodesulfobacteriota bacterium | reverse complement strand
GATGTAACCGTTTCCCACTCCCTGCTCACCGTGTCGAGGAGGCTTTGAAAAGTTTGAATTATTTCACGGGTCAATGCGGGGACCTTTGCTTCGTCCATCCCGGCGCCCAGTTCCCCGATGATTTCGACTATAGTATCGTCCAAGTCTTCCGGAATTGATTCGGTAGCATCTATTTTATCGAGCCGAGACAAAAAGTCTCGGATATCGTGAATGGACACCGACACGGGGTCTTTGCCATCGACATATGCCGAAATCACCAGTGTATTTATCAAGGCTTCCCGCATTGAGTCGATCTCGGCGAGATTCTCAGCCTTCACGTGGGGAGATCGGTTCAACATTTTGAAGGGCAGTAATTCTTTCAACTCCAGGATGAATTCGTATCTTTCCAATTCCGATTCATAATATTCAAGGGTGTCAAGAGTATCAAAGAGTTCGTCCTCGAGGATGAGAGATCTTATTGAATAGATTTCCCTCTCATTGAAAATGCTCATTTCTGAGAGGCGCTGGCACGTGAGATCATCCAGGCACTTGAATTCCTCGGAGCTTACAAATATTTCTATCCGGTGATTCAGCAGGAGTTTGCGCCAACGGTTTCTCAGTTTTTCAATTCGCGTGTATGCGACACGAAACAAAGACACCGGGGATGCGTCCATGAGCAGTTGGACACCCTCTTCCACGTTGCGTTGACACTTGATTTCCAAACCAATACCGACGAGTTTCAGTATAGTCTCCTGGACCTTCGCCAGCTTATCTTCTGACCGAAAATCAATCTCCCTGTCGAGCACGTACTTGTTCGACATGGCCACTGATATTCGAATAATCTCGTCGGCCCGATCACGCGTGAAAATGCCTTCATCCATCCCGGCATTGACGACCTTGCTGAGGAAGGTCTGATCGTCCCTTATGACAAGGCCAAGAGAGTTCATCGGCACACGGCCCCCCGCATCAGTTGCGACCAAAAGTCCAAGAGCCTACCTCACTCGTTCTAGATATTTTCCGGTCCTAGTATCTATTTTCAGGACATCCCCTTCATTTACAAAAAGCGGCACTTGAACAGTCATACCCGTCTGAAGGGTAGCCGGCTTTGTTGCCCCTGCCGCAGTGTCACCTCGAACCCCGGGCTCTGTTGCAGTGACAGTGAGTTCCACGAAAATCGGCACATCCACACCGATTGGTTTCCCGTTGTGAAAGAGCACAGATACGGTAACATTTTCTTGGAGGTAATCAACGGCATCTCCAAGTTGTTCCTGCAAGAGAAAAAGCTGCTCGTAGGTTTCGCTGTCCATGAAATGGTACTGACCTTCCGACTCGTAAAGGTATTGCATCTGTTTCTCTTCAAGGTCTGGTTTGTCCACTTTTTCTCCCGATCTGAAAGTTCTGTCTAGGACACTTCCGGTGATCAGGCTCTTGAGCGTCGTGCGGACAAATGCTCCCCCCTTGCCGGGTTTTACATGCAGGAAATCCGCAATAATAAACGGCTCTCCGTTGATTTCAATCTTGAGACCCTTTCTGAAATCAGGAGTCGAATACATATAATCCTCCAATTTATCCGCAAGTACTTGAGTCGCATGAATCTTTCAGACGGTTACCCAATTGCCTTGACGTATTGAATCTTTCAAGTTTATACCACTTAAGCCACGGAAATCAACTTCTTAGGCATAAGTGACAGTAATTCTGGGCCGTCTCCAGACATATGCACAAGACTTTCAAGCCTGACGCCGCCGATCCCCTCCAGATATATTCCAGGCTCTATAGTAAAAACCATGCCTTGTTCCACCAATCCTTTTCCGGATTGGGATATTCTTGGCGGCTCGTGAACTTCAAGTCCCACACCGTGTCCAAGCCCGTGGATGAAATGCCTTCCAAAACCGGCACGGTCAATGCATTGCCTCGCCACTTGGTCAATTTGACGCATTGGAATTCCTATTCGAAGACTTTCGATGGCACGGTTATGGGCTTCATATACCGCCTCATGCATTTTCTCTTGGAGAGGTGTCGGGCTGCCTCCGACTACACACGTCACCGTTTCATCCGAATTGTAACCCGAGAGCCGTGCCCCGTAGTCCATGACCACTAAATCTCCCGGAAAAATTATCTTCTTGGACGGGTGAGCGTGAGGCAACGCACTGCGTTCACCTGATGCCACGATGGTGCTGAATGAAGGCTCATCAGCCCCGAGTCGCCTCATCTCAGATTCCAGCTCCCAGGCGACATCTGCTTCGGTCTTGCCGACGATCCCCTGCCACAAGACCTTCTTACATGCCTCAGAGGCGACCGCTGCGGCATTTCTTATTTTTTCCAATTCTTGGGGCAGTTTGTGGATACGAAAGTTCTCCAAGAATCTCTTGTCCATATCAACAAAGGTTGACATGGGAACCCTTCGTCTCAACTGACTGACAAGTTTGTACGTGAGCCGAGCCGGCTCGATGCCTATTCGGGAATAACCCCATTTCGATACCAGTCGGGCAACAGAACCCACAGTGTCCTTGGTAACGTGGATGGTATATCCCTGAGCCTGTTGTCGAGCCTGAATTGTATACCGACCATCAGTAAACAGATGTCGGTCTCGAAGGGTTACGAGCACAGCGGCCTCAGACCCGGTGAACTGGGTAATGTAGCGCACGTTCGACGAGGTCAGGTATTCGGAAGAGTTGAATAGCACAGCATCCAGTTTTTTTGTTATCATGTAGGCCCGAATCGCTTCCAGGGCTTTACTCATATCGGATTCCTCTGCTGAGATCTCATTTTCTCGATGTTTCTGAGCCAGCCGCGCATTACCTCCAACAATCTCTCTTGTCTCTTCATCTTGGCGGCTTCGTCCCTTAACTGTTGTATATCCTGGTCTCGGGGATTCTCGGTCAAGAGTCGCTCGAAGACACTGAGCGCCAGATCAAAGTGGCCTTGAATCATGAGCTGTTTTCCAATGGCAGGTGTTACAGGGACGAAATCGGTGGTCGCCGAGTCCGCTTCATGAATTTGCCGAGTTGCGCCCTCTTCCCTCTCGAGTCTCTGTTGGGAAAAGGAATTGGGGAGACTTGTTAATGGTACGGGTGCTGCTCGCACACATTTTGACTCGCGCCCGTTCTCCTGAGTCTCTCCATCATCAATGGCATCCAATACCTTCTGTAGAACTGAAAATAGCGTCTTATAACGCGTGCCTCTCTGAAGATCGCCGTCCTGGATAAAGACATCACCAAGCAGGTCAAGGACGTGAGTTGCTTTCTTATATTCTCCTTCAAGGACGCGCAGCACATCTAGACAGCCCTGGCTGTCTCCTCTGTCGAGAAGGGCTTGTGCTCGAATCAATTCACTCAGCAGTTCCAAATCCCTTCCTTTGGGTATAAGCCGAAAGAGATCATTTCAAACACGGTTGGAAGGCAATCGGCCACGTGAGGGATTCTGTGAAAAAGAAAGAGGTGCCGCTGGATAGCATCAGCATTCCAGTCGGCACCTCATGGCACAGGCCTCATTAACTCATAGTTTTTTAAGATTCAATACATTAGCTCTTGCCCGCCAAGGCCACTTTCGTTCTCGCCACCACAAGTTTGTCAAGAAGACGCTTGTAGTTGATCGGATCCGCGGCTGCATCTACTTCGCCCAATTCCTTTTCCAGGTCACCCACCTCGGCGGATGCTTCTGAGAGATCAATATCTTCGGCTGAGTACGCTTCTTCCACCAGGACGGTCATGGAGTCTTTGAGAACTTGACAAAAACCCGGTCCGACCGCAAATTTCTTGAAAGCATTGTTCTCGAGATAGGAGAGTACGCCGGGCTTGATGAAGGTAAGCATTGGGGTATGCCCTACCAGGACACCGAATTCCCCCATGATACCTGGAGCAACTACTTCCTCGACTTCTTTATCTAGAACAACACCTTTAGGCGTTACCAGTTCGACCTTAAATTTTTCGGCCATTTACCTCTCCTCGCTAGGCCGCTGCGGTTGCAAGTTTTTCCGCTTTGACCCTCACTTCACTGAGGTCTCCCACCATGTAAAATGCCTGCTCGGGGATATCGTCCCATTTGCCCTCAACGATTTCTTTGAATCCAGCGACCGTGTCTTGGATCTTAACGTACTTACCGGGTGTTCCGGTGAACTCCTGGGCAACAAAGAAAGGCTGAGAAAGGAACCGCTGAATCTTTCGGGCTCGTGACACAACCAACTTGTCGTCTTCTGACAATTCGTCCATACCCAAGATTGCGATGATGTCCTGGAGATCTTTGTATCTTTGCAGGACGAGCTGGACCTGCCGAGCAACTCGATAGTGATCTTCGCCCAGTACTCGTGGATCGAGTATTCGAGACGTGGAATCCAAGGGGTCCACTGCCGGATAGATGCCCAATTCTGCGACCTGTCTTGACAGAACCACGGTTCCATCCAAATGGGCGAATGTGGTTGCCGGGGCCGGGTCGGTGAGGTCGTCGGCAGGAACATAGATACATTCAACTGCGGTGATTGATCCATTCTTGGTTGAACAGATGCGCTCCTGCAATTCACCCATATCTGTTCCAAGTGTGGGCTGATAGCCCACGGCGGATGGCATCCGGCCTAAGAGAGCGGAAACCTCTGATCCTGCCTGGGTGAATCGGAAGATGTTATCGACGAACAACATGACGTCGAGTCCCTGCTCATCGCGAAAATACTCTGCAACCGTCAGCGCTGTTAGGGCCACCCTCGCTCTCGCTCCCGGGGGTTCATTCATCTGACCGTAAATCAGTGCGGCGCGATCGATAACCCTT
>JAUPKT010000443.1 GCA_030837305.1 Thermodesulfobacteriota bacterium | reverse complement strand
GCCCGGGAAGTGTCCGATTCCCAGACCGAAACACAGTGCAGCAATGCTCCATGTGTTCCAAGTTCCCGCTCCATCTCTGAGAACAAGAACCACGCGATGTTCTCTGCCGATGGCTCTATCTCATCAAAGGGAGGTAGATCATTCAGGAAGGAATGATCCAGCCTCTCGAGTATGCTTGACAGTGCCTTTTTGAGATGCCCAAAATCCAGCACCATACCGCCCTGATCCAAGACCTTGGATCGACCTATGACGTGCACGCGGTAGTTGTGACCGTGAAGATGCTCGCATTTCCCTCTGTAATTTCGTAGCCTATGCGCTGCAGAGAAGCCCCCGATAATTTCTACTTCGTACATGAGACGACACGCTCCATGGTTGCCATGACTACTGTTAACATAGAACTTTAAAGAATAGTGTAAAGCGACGGAATACGTCAAGGAAAAACGAGAAATCCATTGACAATGCTTCCTGAAACTGCATATATCGACTTCCGATCCCCGGACACAGCCGCGGTGTCATCGCGGCTCGTCCGGAACGCGCCCCAGAGGAGTTGATGTATGGTGCCTTTCCGACGCGGTCTTTTCCTGCCATTCTTCTGGATCATATGTTTGTTCCTGTTCTGCAATGCAAGAGCGGACGCAAATGATCTATCGGTCAGAAAGGCTGCGACTCCCACCGGCCCTGTAAACCTCGGCGCTTACCACAATGGAAACGGCCATGAAAAGGACACGAATGGTCTGCGCAGCCCCATCGGTCTCTCTCCTATGCCCTTTCGCCCCGAATCATCCACCGTGGCCATGGAACATCGAAACGAAGAAAGACCCCCGAAATACTTTGCTTATCCCGACATTAGGGATCTCATCAAGAAGGTCAATCCCTCTGTGGTGTCCATTCGGATGTTGGAGGCCGGTTCCCAGTGGTCCATTGGCAATATGAGCTTCAATAGCGAGCCCCAGGGGAAGGCCATGGGATACGGGTCAGGATTTATTGTTTCGAGAAACGGCCTCATTATGACCAATGAACACGTCTTGCGCAACGGCACCCAAATAGAGGTGGAACTCTTGAACGGCAGGAAATATGCCGCCAAGATGCTCTACAAGGATGCCAAGAACGACCTCGCTCTCATCAAGATAGATGTAGACGGTGTTCAACCGGTCAGGATGGGAAATTCGGAAGGAGTGGAACTGGGAGAATGGGTTGTGGGTATTGGGAATCCTTACGGGATAGGGCAGTCCATTATGATAGGAATTGTCAGCGCTCAGAAGCGGACCATACCAGGAGCCGGCTATCCTCCACTCATTCAGATCGATGCTGCGATGAATCTGGGAAACTCTGGTGGCCCATTGTTCAACATGGAAGGTGAAGTGGTGGGTATCAATACCATCTTGCTCTGGAAGAGCCAAGGTATTGGATTCGCTACTCCCATAAATGTCGCCAAGGACTTTCTGATCCGAAATAAGTTTGTGTTGGAACCGGTGAAATCGATGATGACCGCCATGGATGGGCCCATGGGCCCTGTCTCAGATCAGCCTCGCGCTATGTCCGAACCTTTCAATCCCCTCGAACCGCCCTGGAAGTTCAAAAGGTAAACATCTACCGCAGACTTCACCACTTGCAGCTCCACAGATTTCCACGCTACAATCACGGCTGAAATCCGTGAAGGACCGGAAGACCACAAGAGGAGCCCGAAATGGCAGAAAAGAAAGAATCAAAGAAAACCAAGGAATTGAAGGATAAGTTGACCAGGGAACCAGTGCGCTGTTGGGATGCCTTCAGTGCTGCAGAGACGGAAAAAGCGTACACCTACGCTCATGCATACAAAGAGTTTCTCAACCAGGCTCGGACCGAGAGAAAGGCTGTCCGATTTATAAGCGACATGGCTACGGAAAATGGCTTTCAAACCATTCCGGCCAAGGCCTCCAAAGCCAAGAAAGTCTACCAAATCTCCAGAGGCAAGTTTCTTGCCCTGGCAGTCATAGGCCGCAAACCAATGACTCACGGTGTCAGGATAATAACATCGCACGTGGATTGTCCCCGCTTGGATCTAAAACCTAACCCCCTTTTCGAGGAAGCAGGCTTAGCTTTCTTCAAGACTCATTACTATGGCGGCATTAAGAAATATCACTGGGTCGGGAGGTCATTGGCCCTCTGCGGCACTGTCTTTAGAGCGGATGGTGTGCAAGTGGATGTTGAACTGGGCTTTGCTCCCGATGAACCAATCGTCACGATCCCTGATCTCCTGCCGCATCTCTCCAGAAAAATGATGGATCAAAAAGCTTCGGAATTTATCCCTGCTGAAAATCTCAATTTGCTCGTCGGCGGTATTCCCTACGGGGACAAGGATGCCGGCGACAGATCAAAATTGGCGATTCTCGACCTGCTCAACAAGAAATACGGCTTGAAAGAAGAAGATCTTATTGGTGCCGAGATAGAGGTGGTGCCTGCGGAACCTGCTCGAGACGCGGGTCTTGATGCGGGCCTCATTGCCGGATATGGCCAAGACGATCGCATCTGTGTCTATACGTCCCTGACTGCATTGGTCGAAACGGATCAACCTGAATACACCTCAGTGGCTGTCTTCTACGACAAGGAGGAGGTGGGGAGCGAAGGTAACACAAGCGCCAAGTCAAGGGTTTTCGAAGGCTTTCT
>JAUPKT010000012.1 GCA_030837305.1 Thermodesulfobacteriota bacterium | reverse complement strand
CTCCCAGCACCTCGAATAATAGAGAGAGGCGTTAGCCATCACCATGTAGTAGGTCCGTTGGAAGCAGGATTCATCATCAAAGAAATGTTGATTAGGCATGAGTTCTCGACCACATTCAACGAGATCCCTTGTCTCTTTGCAGTGATAATCAATCTCCACATTTTCCGGCAAGAGGGCCTTCGCAACAAAATAGGACTGTCCGAGGCCACCGCCCCAGTCCAAAATGGAAAGAGAAGAGGATCCACCGAGAGCGAGTGTCAGGGAATAAGCAAAGATCATCATCCTGTTGTGGTCTATCACACCGTCTATGGTTTTCAGATGCTCACCATGAGGAACCATCGGCCCCGTTCCTTCCCAAATCGTCTGAAATTTTATCCACATTCGTTTATTATGTTCTACCACCTGGCCCACATTCCATCCCAATGCGGCCTTAGTTCCCATAAGCGAATCCCATCCTTTGGGAAGATATTCATTGTTATGTGACACTCCGGTGAACAAATAACGGAGCTTGTTTTGGGCAGCCTGCAACCAGGGGAGCACGACTGGTGGAATTAAGGATTTCAAAAGTTTTTTGGTTGGCAAACTCTGATGCACCTTTCTGAAGATTTTCAACATCGGCCGTCATTCTTAGAAAATCGATCGGCCGGAATCATACAAGACCAAACTCTTCCCGAGCAAGGGAAAACATCCCCCTAAAAATGACGAGACTACTCACGGAAAGTCTGGACAATTATCCAAATGGTCAGGTATTGGCTGTCCTTCCCCTGGATCACGGGTTTCTCCGGAATGACCAATAAGGCTGAGGTCATGATAGTAAGATTTCAAAGACGAACGAGCGGAGAAACTGTCCAGTGCATGTGATGTACGAGCTTACTTCTTATCCTTGAGGAAAGAGGCCAGCCCTTCGAATGGGGTATTTATGGGAAGAGTCTCCAGTTCGGTGGCATCTTCGAAATCTTCCGCTCTCTGGTCTTCCAGATACCGAGCGTGTTCCTTATCGTGACAGTAAGTGCAGAGCAGTTCCCAGTTGCTTCCGTCCGGCGGATTGTTATCGTGGTTGTGATCCTTGTGATGCACAGTCAGGTCCTTGAGCTTTTTTCCTGAAAATTGTTGCCCGCACCGAGCACAGATCGACGGGAACAGCTTAAGAGCACGCTCACGGTAGGTTGTCTCCCGATGCTCCTGATGCCGCTTGGCCGCTGCTATCACGTCATTCAGTTTGCCTTGGTCCGTGTCCGACCTTTTTGGAGCAATTACAGATTTCTTTTTGGGGAAACGGCTCATAGCGAAAACCTTTTGTTGTCCTGGGAACTGCGATCCGTTCAACAGTCAATCGTTGTTAGGGCCTATCGCTCCGAATTGGCTTCAGGAAAAGAGAAAGGATGGCGCCGAGCAATGAAACACCGGTTGCCAAGAGAAATGGTCCCCCGAATGAGCGAGTGGCGTCAGCCAGGAATCCTCCTACAGCCGGACCAGAAGCCTGGCCGATTCCAAAAAAAAGTGTGATGAAGCCTAGCCCTGCTGGGGCGAGTCGAGGCCCCACGTAGTCTCCTGCTGTTGCTGCCATGATGGTCGGGATACTCCAAGCAGTAAGTCCGAACATGATTGCGGACACCAAAAATCCCGACGGCGCTTGCCACAACGCGAGCACGGCATAGGAAATTGCAAGCGCAACATAGGCCAGTGCAGCCCCCTTGGCTCGGCCAAGTTTGTCAGATAAGGTGCCCCAGATAACTCCACAAAATATGCTCAAGCCACCCACAAGGGCCCATAGGCGTCCAGCCTCGGCAGAGGTCTGCCCCATCTCTTTGACGAGGTAAGCGGCAAAAAAAGTCATGTAGATGATGTATGAAAAACCATACATGAGGTAAACGAGCCCAAGAAACCACACCGCCCCCATCTTGTAGACCTTGCCCCAGTCGAGGGGAGCCGCGGTTTTTTGAGGCGAGATATGTGATCCTAGTTGGTTGGGCGTACCCACCTGCCCCAACCCAAGTTCCTCCGGCCTACTGCGGATCGCCAGAGCAGCAACGACTGCAATGCCCAAAACACATCCGCCCAGCCAAAACCATGCGTAGCGCCAGCCAATTAACCCGTAGGCGTCAAGTATTGCAGGCACCAGAAGCCCCGCAATCATGGTCCCCCCTCCGATGCCGGCGGAGACTATGCCGGTGGCAAAACCCCTACGTTCCGGGGCAAACCAGGCGGAGCCAAGGGCCATGGCCGGAACATACGCTGCTCCGTTACCGAGTCCGGTCAGCAACCGCATGGCAAACGCAAACCCAAACGTGTGTGCCAGACCGGTAAGGGCAAGGGTCACTCCCATCAGCACCAATGCAACGGATATGACTACCCTGGGGCCAAATCGAGCTGCGAGGAATCCCCCAATTCTGGCCATGAGCAGATAGCCGACAAAGTTGCCTGTCCCAAGGAGCCCCAGTTGAGTGTAGTTAAACTGGAGGCCATCCTTCATGGCCGGCAGGATGAGGGTATAAGACATCCTTCCAAAGCCATGTGCGCCTATGGTTACCAATAGTCCTGCAAAGATGACCACCCATCCGTAGTGGAATCTCAGAGGTCTCATTTTATACCTCCCCAGATATGGGCATGGGACTCTATCCTTAGTTTACAGCAACTCGCCCACCGATGTCATCGCCCAATTCTTCCCGGCCAGCTATGGGAGTTCCGGCCTACCAGTGCGGTTCAACTGTCCTCCTGAGATCGTCATCCATCGTCTTCACGGCCAGACCCAATGAAAAGTCTCAATCCAGATGCTCTTGCAGATTTCCAATCAACCAGAATATTGCTTCGCCCAGCTTCACGGGCATCTCATGCGACAAAGTGTTTTTCTTGCCAAACGCACAATATCACCGCCTTGCCCG
>JAUPKT010000442.1 GCA_030837305.1 Thermodesulfobacteriota bacterium | reverse complement strand
CCTCACCTGATAGTCGGTGTCCCGAATGCGGGCCAGAATTGCGGATTTCTCCACCCGCTCTCCCTTCTGCACATCCCGGGGTATCCCATCGGGTCCAGGCAACTTCAGAATCTCTTCGACGTAGCCCCCTACCTTGAAGGCAAGATCGACCTGTTCCCTGGGCACTAAGGTGGCGGAATACTTCAAACTTGACACCGGCATATCGGCGGTGATCGTGTGAACCTTCACAGGTATCGGCGGTTTCTCAAAGGGTTCTTTTTTGGAGCATCCCGCAACTGTCCACAATGCTGAAATCAACCCCATGACAAGTGCATATCGAAATACGAACCTTGGCGTGTTCATGTGCCACCTCGAAAGCGTCGAAACATGGGCCCAGGCCCCGCAACCCATTTGGTTTGCGCCGGCCCACTCTCTTTGGTTAACGATACAGTGGGTGTCAGAAGAGAGCGTATAGGAGGCTTCCTCTTGTCTGGGAGCGCCGCCTTTCTTTTCAACCTATCTGAGGCCCCTCTTGATTTTCCAATCTTCGTAGCTGGCGTGAAAAGAGGGGCCGAAAAGCAGTATCAGAAAGATGCTCAGGCAAGCTGCAATCAAAATTATAGCGATAGAATTGATCTCCACGGGCTATGTCCTTCCTTTTCGCTTTTTCGTTCCTGGTTTCGCCTCAAGTGTCAGGCCTCTCGCGTAAAGCCGAACTTCCCCAAAAAGGAGAAGGCATGGTAGATGCCGCAGCCTTCTCCTGAGGCTTCCTCTCAGCCAAAGAGCTTCTGAAATGCCTGTTTGATCTGGGCCATGCCGCTCGAGAGCTCGTTTTCGAAGGCTGCCGCTTTATCCTTTGCCATTCGTTTCTTTTCCTCGAGTTGGCGTTTGTACTCGTCTATCTGTGCAACGAGTTCCCTCTTTTTGTACTCAAACTGAGCGCCAACTCCGGCCTTTTTCACTTCAAATTGAATGGCCAAGGCCTCCATCTCGGCCTCCAATCTAATGGCAGCTATAATGAATTCGTTGGCAGCTTTTCGTAAGGATTCGTGGATGGCTTGGCCTGAAGCCTGCAATTGCCGGTCAAGAGTGGCTTCGAGCGTGGCGATTGAATGTTGGATGTTTTTCTTCTGCGCTTCGAAGGCGTCCCTCGCTTCAGCCTTACCCAACGCCAGTTGAACCTGCAACTCGTCGAACTTAGACTGAATTTCGGTTTTCTGTTCATCGGCAAGCCCTTTGGCCTTCACGATCTCGGATTTGAACTCTTCCATGGTCTCGTTCAGTCGTTTCTTCCGAACCTCGAACTCTTCTATGGCTTGCTCTTTGGATAGTTGCAGTTGGGCCTCGATCGCTGTCGCGCCGGCCTCCCATTTATCCATCTTTGTGTCGATGGCTTCCCTAATTTCCGTAATCTTTGACATTGGATTCTCTCCTTCAGATTTGATTGATAAGGCGGCCTTGCCTCCGCCACGAGTCTAATGACCTATTTGGCCGTCCTTGCTCCGCCCAAGCCACCATTGTGGCCCAACATGCCATTGTTTTGTCCGTCTCGATTACTTCCCGTTCCTCAAAACGCCTTTGAGAAAAATGTCTCTGACACTTGATAACTCGTCTCCCTTTCGGAATCCGGCAGGATCTTCATTCATCTGGAAGAGGAAAGTGAGGATGATCCCGTAAAGCGCTAGAGCCATGTGATAAGGGTCGCCGTCGCGAAAGATCTTCGCTTTGATCCCCCTCTCAAAGATCGAGGCCAATTTCTTGAGGTATTCGTTGCGATAATCGTGAAGATCCGGTTCGGAAACCGGCCCTACGTGAATGTGAGCCGAGTTGTAGAATAAACGCACGAACGGCAGGTTCTGAAAGAACAGTTCCCGATGGACGCTGATACACTTTTCTATCGCTCTCATAGGATCCCGTTCCCGTTCGACGGCCTGCAACACCTTGTGATGCCACTTTTGTGACATTTGCACAATAAGAGCTTTGTACAAGTCTTCCTTACTATTGAAAAATTTGTATAACGTCCCCATCCCAAACTCAGCGTCTTTCGCGATGTCTTGCATGGAAACGTTCGGATAACTCTTCTCCGAGAAGAGCCCTAGCGCGGTCTCGAGTATCTCATCTCGCTGCTGAAGGTTTAGTCGCTCGCGGCGTGACAGGTTTTCAGGTGTTTTGTCGGTCGTGCGAGACAGTGAATAGGTCATTTATTTCTCCTCATGATCCATATCCTGATTAAGAATCATGTTCAGATGATGAATCATGTTCAGATCAAAGTCAAGAGAAAAATGTCGTCTTTTTCAAAAAAATGTTGCGGTGACGGCACAGCGCTCGTGAGGGCACATGATGAGTGTTCTGCCACCTCAGTATCGACGTTTGTCGGATTACCGGGTTTCCGGCAGAGGAATTTTTGTTGGAGTTCAAGCGATGCTGTGAACGTTCGAAGAATTCTGCTGGCCCTTTCTCCTCCGTAAATTTAGAGCAGCACACTCACTTATTTCATTTTCCAATTTCTCCAGCCGGCCTTAGAATCAATTGCTTCTCTAACCAATTCCAGTAGTATCTTTAGGCCGTAGGGCTTGAGTAATGAACCTTTTGCTCCCAGGGTGTACAACATCTTTGACCAGGTCTTCCTGAGCTGCACCACTTGACCAGACCCCGCTGTGCCACTTTCACTCCTGTGACCAATCCGCTGCACGATTCCCCAAGGCTATCCCGGCTGAAAAGCTCTTGACTCTCTGTAATATATGTGATAGTCGGTTTACAATAAAGCTATAGT
>JAUPKT010000441.1 GCA_030837305.1 Thermodesulfobacteriota bacterium | reverse complement strand
CCTTCGAGAAATCCCTTTTCGTAATAAGATAAATTTGTCCCATATTATAAAATGCCTGAGCCATTGCTGGATTAATATTTACGCAGTCTTGGAATTTTTCGAGGGCATCATCTTCACGTTTCGTGAATGTGTAGGCTACCCCCAGATTAAAAAGAACAGAAGCGTTGTCCGGGTCCTTCTCACTGATCCGTTCCAATCTCTTGATTGCATCGGCAAATCGGTCTTCCTCCATTTCGGAGAACGCTCGTTGCAACTGGACTTGTACGTAAATGACATCATCTTTTTCTTTTCCATCTTTGATGTCGTGGATTGTATTCAGGAGTCCGTTTATTGCATGCTTTTTCCCTTCGTTCTTTTCCACAGAGAGGCATTCGTTGAATGCCAGGATGGCTTCGTCCCATTGTTTGGCACATGCGTGGGACATTCCACACCGAAAACTCACGCCATGTCTTCTACTGATGGGGCAGGACGACAAGGCTTTCTCGTAAAGCTCAGAAGCAACAGTATAATCCTCCATGCCGTCATAACATGAGGCAATGGCCTCGTAGATCAAATGGGGAGTTCTTGAGCTTGGCAGCACCTCTTGGAACAATGAGGCGGCTTCGGACCATTTTTCATCCCCCAGAGCTTTATACGCTTGCGCTAAGATGCGGGAGGATTCATCGGAACTCTCCTGTTTTCCTTGTTGAGGGAGTTCCATGCAGCATTTCTTGTATTTTAGTCCGCTTCCGCAGGGACATGGGTCGTTTCTTCCCAAAGAGTGATTCATCGCAAGGGCTCCGAGACAGGCGAGAGATTTTGTTTGACGTATGTAGCATAGCAACGATAGCCCAGCAAGGCAATGCCGGTCGGCATGCCGCAACTGTTAGCTTTTACACCAAAAAAACCTTGACAATTGGAATGTTACCTGATTAAATCTAGCATTCCATTACTGCTTCGGCTGATTCCAAGGCCGGATAGCACCCTATGCAATAGTGAAATGGCTACTTACCAATCGATAACTCATTGGGATACTAACGGCATTTTCAAAAAAAGGTGAGCAGAGATTTGCGCCGAGTAGCGTGAGAAAATTTTTGACGGCGGTGTTCCAAGTCTTTGAGGGGGTGGGCTTGGTCGAAGCGGGAAAACAGAGGCTGTACTGGTTACGAAGGAGATTAAAGTTGAGAGCCTTGAAGGCTTGCATGATGTTATGGAAAAGCAGGAAAGGAGGAGACTCGTCAACACAATTGCGTCAACACCGACGCGGGTAAAAGCAGGATCACAATCGTTAATTACAACTCAATCTATTCTCAGGAGGTTGGTTCATGCCAAGTTTCGTAATTATGGAAAAGTGTGATGGATGCAAGGGTCAGGACAAGACCGCTTGTATGTACATCTGCCCCAACGACCTAATGGTTCTCGACAAAGAGAAAATGAAGGCCTGGAACAGGGCCCCGGAAATGTGCTGGGAATGTTACAACTGCGTAAAGATCTGCCCCCAGCAGGCAATAGACGTGAGAGGCTATGCCGATTTCGTACCCATGGGAGCATCATGTGTGCCTCTTCGGGGTTCAGACGACATTATGTGGACCGTGAAATTCCGCAACGGCATGCTGAAAAGGTTCAAGTTCCCCATCCGTACCATTCCCGAAGGTTCAGCCAAGGCTGACGGAGGGTTTGGAGAGGTGACGACGGACCTGGCAAGCCAGTGCCTTTACAACGAGCCGACTGCTCTGAAGCTCAAAGAACTTCCCACTGTCAAGAAGTAATCCTTAGGAGGAAGATGATATGGCGAATTTCGAAACTGTCGAAGTAACCACTGATATATTGATCTGTGGTGGTGGTATGGCAGCATGCGGCGCGGCCGTTGAGGCAACGTACTGGGCCAACAAGAACGGTCTGAAGGTGACCTTGGTCGACAAGGCAGCCATGGATAGGTCCGGTGCTGTGGCCATGGGACTTTCCGCAATCAACCACTATGTTGACATCAACAGCGGAAACAATACGTGCGAAGATTATGTTCGTTACGTGCGTAATGACCTCATGGGGATCACCCGTGAGGACTTGGTGTATGACATCGCACGGCACGTGGACTCATCCGTTCACCTGTTTGAAAAATGGGGCCTCCCCATTTGGTTGGATGCAGAGGGCAAGTACGTTCATGAAGGCCGCTGGCAGCTCATGATCAACGGCGAGTCCTACAAAGTCGTCGTTGCAGAAGCCGCCAAGAACGCGCTGACCACCCAGGGTGGCGAATATTTTGAGCGCGTGTTCATTACCAATCCCATCATGGATGGGGGCCGTATTGCCGGCGCGGTGGGCTTCAGCACCCGTGAAGACAAGTTCTATGTATTCAAGGCCAAGGCAGTGCTCGCAGCCATGGGCGGAGCCGTCCACGTGTTCAAGCCGAGGAGCGCAGGCGAGGGTCTTGGTCGTGCATGGTACCCGCCTTGGAACTCCGGCTCCAGCTTGTATTTCACCCTTATTGCCGGTGCAGAGCAGACCTGCCAGGAAGTGCGTTTCATTCCTGTCCGTTTCAAGGATGCATACGGACCGGTCGGTGCGTGGTTCCTCCTGTTTAAATCCCGTGCAACAAACGCCTTTGGCGGTGAGTACATGGTGGAGCGCAAGAGTGAACTCGACAACTGGGGCAGCTATGGAAAAGTGAAGCCCATCCCGGCCAACCTGCGTAACTACATGGGCATGCTCGACGAATTCGAAGGCAAGGGCCCCATCTATATGAGGACCGAAGAGGCCATTCAGAAGATCGCCAATGAGCTAAAAGACGACCCGAAGGCCTACAAAAAGAAGATGAAGGAACTCGAGGCCGAAGCGTGGGAAGACTTCCTCGATATGACCATCTCCCAGGCCATACTGTGGGCAGGCACCAACGTGCAGCCTGAAGAGAAGTCTTCAGAAATCGCAGCGGCAGAGCCTTACTTCATTGGATCCCACTCAGGAGCTTCCGGCGCCTGGGTCAGCGGCCCGAAAGATCTTGCGCCGCCTGAGTATTTCTGGGGCTATGAGTACATGTCCACCGTAAAGGGTCTGTTCTGCGCAGGTGACGCATCGGGCGCCTCCAGCCACAAGTTCTCCTCGGGTTCACACGCCGAAGGACGTGCGGCAGGTAAGTCCATGGTGCGTTTCGTGCTCGATAACAACACTCTTCCGAATGTTGATGCCGCCCAGGTAGCAGCACTCAAAGAGAAGGTCTTGAAGCCGCTCGACCTTTTTGCCGCGCATGGCGCATATTCCAGCGACCCCGACATCAACCCAGAGTTCATGAAGCCCAAAATGTTCATGTTCCGTCTCCAGAAGCTCATGGACGAGTATGCTGCCGGTGTTACCGCAGGCTTTAAGACCAACAAGCCCAAGCTGGACAGAGCCCTCGAGCTGCTTGGATGGCTCAAGGAAGACTCTGAGAAGCTGGCCGCCCAGGATCTGCATGAACTCATGAGATGTCATGAGAACATTCAGAGAATGTATCAGGCAGAAGTCCATGTCCGGACCATGCTGTTCCGTGAGGAGACCCGTTGGCCGGGATATTATTTCCGCAACGACTTCCCGAAAATAGATGAAGCTAACTGGAAAGTGTTCGTCAACGCCACGTACAAGAACGGTGAGTGGGAGATGAAGAAAGTACCGGTCCTTTCCATCGTTGACTGATTAATGTCTGTGTAAAACAAGACTCCGGGCGGCCCATTTTTTGGCCCCCGGAGTTTTCTTCAAAATGCGGGAGCTACGAAAAGGTTCTAGACGCTCCCGAAAGAGTTCTTGCCTATAGGGAGGAAGCATGCCTGGAGAGAAAACCGTGCTGGTAGTCGGCGGCGGAATCAGTGGAATAACTGCCGCAGTGGAGGCCGCGGAGTCCGGTTGCAAGGTGATATTGGTAGAGAGACTACCCTATCTTGGTGGCCGTGTCGCCAAGCTGAACAAGTATTTCCCCAAGCTGTGTCCTCCGACGTGCGGGCTCGAGATCAATTTTAGAAGAATCAGGAGGAATCCTGATATCACCGTGCTGACTATGGCCAACGTGGAGAATATCTCCGGCTCAGCCGGAGCATACTCGGTGAAGATTAAAGTATCGCCTCGGTACGTGGACGATCACTCTGCCACGTCTCAATGCGTGCAGGATTGTCCTGTGGAGATCGACAACGAATTCAATTATGGGATGAACAAAACCAAAGCTGTATATTTGCCGTATGAGATGGCTTATCCCATGAATCTGGTTGCCGACGGCGAGGCGCTTAAGAAAGCTCGGGGCAGCGCAGGTTTTACTGAGTTTCTCGAATCCTGCAAGACCAAGGGAATTAAAATAGACCTCGACGCAGAACCGCGAACCATAGACTTAACGGTAAATTCAATCGTTTGGGCTACCGGGTGGAAGCCCTATGATGCAACGAAATTGGAAACTCTGGGATTCGGCTCCTGTGCCAACGTGATTACCAATGTCATGATGGAGCGACTCGCTTCGGTTGGCGGGCCGACCCAAGGACATATAGTTCGACCGTCTGACGGCAAGAAAGTGAACAATCTCGCCTTCGTGCAATGTGCGGGTTCGAGAGATCGAAATCACTTGCCGTATTGTTCATCCATCTGTTGCTTGGCATCGCTCAAGCAGGCCACCTATTTGAGAGAGTATAACCCGGACGCACAGGCCCACATCTTTTATATAGATCTCAGGGCCTATGGTCGGTTTGAATACTTCTTCGACAAAGTACGCAAAGACGAAAAGATCCTGCTCACCAAGGGTAAGATTGTAAATATTACGGAAGATCCTCGTACCAAGGATGTTATTTTAGAAGGCGAAGACATTCTCTCGGGCACAAAAATCCGGCGCACATTTGACATGGCTGTACTGGCCGTGGGCATGCAGCCCAACACCATGGAAGAGAAGGTCCCTGTCAGCGGTGTGACCTACGATGAATTTGGCTTTCTTGTGTCTGATGAGGGAGTTCACCCCGCAGGAGTTTGCCGCAGGCCAATGGATGTGGGGACTTGTCTACAAGATGCTACGGGGGCTGCTCTGAAAGCCCTTCAGGATACACTGGGGAGGTAAGTCCATGGGACAGAAAATAGGTGTTTACATTGATACCGGCTACGGGATTGGCGAAGCTCTGGACATGGAAGCTCTCATGGCCGTGGCCACGGACGAATTCAAGGTGGCGATTTGCAAGGCCGAACAGTATTGGAGTGATCCTGATAAGCTGGATATTATCAGGAATGACACTGCGACCGAAGGCCTGACTGCGATTGTCATCGCCGGGACATCTCCCCGCGTTTTTCAACGAGAATTTAGTTTTGATGGGGTGATCACAGAGCGTGTCAATCTTCGTGAACACGTTGTGTGGTGTCAGCCCGCGAATAACGAAGACACCCAGATGCTCGCAGAGGACTACCTCAGAATGACCCTAACAAAGGTGTCCAAGTACGAAGATCGGGCACCGTATATAGAGCCGGTGGAGAGGGCCATTCTCGTCATCGGCGGTGGTTTGACGGGTCTTACTGCGGCTTTGGAGGCTGCGAAAGCGGGTTATCAGGTCTATCTTGTGGAGAAAGAACCGCAACTGGGTGGCTGGGCCAATAGGTTTCACAAAGTCTTCACCGGGAAGCCCCCTTACGACGAATTGACGGATTCGCCGGTCCACGAAAAGATTAAGGCGGTGAATTCCCACGAAAAGATAAAGATCTTTGCCGGGCATCGAGTTTATAGGATTTCCGGGGCGCCGGGCATGTTTGATGTCATGATACGACCCGACGGATCGTGGATCGAGAGACTGGACAAAGACCAAAACGAATGGCTTGCCGCCAAAAAGGCCAAGGAGGCCACGGACAAAGGGGAGCCTGAACCTGCCAAAGCGTCTCAGGAAGAGGCGGCAGTGGTAGAAGAAGCGCCCGAACCTACTGATTTTCCGTACGAGCAAGTGCGCGTAGGATCAGTAATACTTGCGGCGGGATGGCGGCCCGAGGATCCCTCTCAGTTCGAAAATCTCGGGTTCGGAAAGTACCCGGACGTGATTACCAACGTGCAAATGGAAGAGTTGGCAGCCAAGGGAAAAATTAAGAGACCGTCTGACGGTAAAGAAGTCACCTCGGTGGCATTTATTGAGTGTATTGACGAAAACACGGAGCATCCGTGGCTGTATTCCTCTGCGGTGAGCTGCTTGGTTGCGCTCAAACAAGCACAGTACGTGCGGAAAGCCAACCCGAACGGTAGGGCTTACATATTCTATGAGAACATGAGGGCTCCCGGCCAGTATGAGAAATTCTATCAATCCATGCAGGATGATCCCGGTGTGTTTCTCTCCAAGGGTGTTCCGGAGACTGTAACCAATGGTAGTTCAGGGCTTAGCGTGCTTATGAAGGATACGCTGTTGGGAGAACGGCTGAAAGTGAGCGTTGATCTGGTAGTGCTTTCCACGGGAATGGTTCCCGCAACAAAGGACGCAGCCATTGTCAACCTCAAGTACCGGCAAGGGCCCTTTTTGCCTGAAAACCCATACGGTTTTAACGACTCCCATTTTATCTGTTTTCCTTACGAGACCCAGAGGACGGGTATTTACACGGCAGGATGTGTGCGCCAGCCCCAGGATTTTGCAAGCTGCGAGATGGATGCAACCGGCGCAGCTCTCAAGGCCATTCAATGTGTTGAGCTTGTGGCCCAAGGCAAGGCCGTGCATCCGAGGGCAGGAGACGAGTCCTTCCCGGAGATTTTTGTAACTCGATGCACCCAGTGCAAGAGATGCACGGAAGAATGCCCATTTGGGGCGTACGACGAGAAACCCGACGGCACCCCGTTACCGAACCCCACACGGTGCAGACGATGCGCCATCTGTATGGGATCATGCCCGGAGCGCATCATTTCTTTTAGGGATCATTCTGTGGACATGATTGGTTCCATGGTGAAGGCCATCAACGTTCCCGATGAATATGCCGAGAAACCGCGAGTGGTGGTTTTCATCTGCGAAAACGACGCGCTTCCTGCCATTGACATGGCGGGTATCAACCGTCTCCAGTACAGTCCATTTGTGCGATTCATTCCCTTGAGGTGTCTCGGCAACATCAACATGGTGTGGATAGCCGACGCCTTGTCCAAGGGCATTGACGGGATTATGCTCATCGGATGTAAGTATGGAGATGATTATCAATGCCACTTTGTCAAAGGGAGCGAACTGGCTACTTACCGCATGAGCAAGATCTCGGAAACGCTTCAGCGGTTGGTCTTAGAGCCGGAGCGTATTCGCGTACATCAGCTCGCTATAGATGAGTACATGACGGTTCCAAAGCTGGTCGATGATTTCATGGAAACACTCTCAGGATTCGATCCTAACCCATATAAAGGTTTTTAAGGAGGGCTACCCATGCCGAGGGAATTGGTTGCCGAGCCTGATCTTCAGTTTACGCAGGATCTCATCGCTGCAGGCGCTGGGGACCTGAAAAAATGCTATCAATGTGCTACGTGCTCAGTCGCATGCCGGATAGCCCCTGATAACAACCCCTTTCCAAGAAAAGAGATGATATGGGCTCAATGGGGTCTGAGGGACCGGCTGATGAATGACCCCGATATTTGGCTCTGTCATCAGTGCAACGACTGTTCAACTCAATGCCCACGGGGAGCTTATCCCGGTGACGTCCTCAAGGCTGTCCGCAAGATGGCCATTCAGGAGAATTCCTGGCCTTCGTTTCTGGGAAAATTGGTCGGAACGCCCGGATTGTTTGTGGTCGCAATAGGGTTTCCCGTTCTGGTGGTGTTGGCGCTGATTTTTATGAACAAAGGGTTTACGTTCCCTCAGCCGGTAAAATATGGGGCATTCATCGATTACATTCATATTCAGGTAGTTTTTACACTTGCCCTAATATTCGCAGTGGTTTCGCTTGTTTTGAGTTTGAAGAAGTTTTGGGCAAACTTGGAATCAGGCAATTCATTGAATATGCCTGGAGCGCGCAAGGGTTTCATTCCTAGTCTCATTGAGGCCTTTAAAGAAGTTCTGCCTCACACAACCTTCAAGGACTGCCAGGCAAACAACATACGCTACGCGTCTCATCTCCTCGTTTTTTGGGGTATGATCGGTCTTTTCATTACTACCGCAATAGTTGCATTCAACATTGATATTCTCCACCTGGCGCCGCCATCTCAGAATGGTCCGGGGACAATTCCCATCAAGATACTCGGCAACGTCAGTGCCGTGGCCTTCATTCTTGGTTTGGGAATCATGCTGGTGCGGAGGTTGACTGCGCCTGAGCAGACCGGAGGGAGTTCCTATTTTGATTGGTTTTTCCTCTTCGTGATATTTGGCACTGGTCTTACCGGCTTACTGACGGAGTTAGTGCGTTGGGCTGGTTCAGCCCCCGGCGCATATATCCTTTATACGATTCATCTTATGTTTGTACTGGCTCTCTTGCTCTATCTTCCATTCTCCAAGTTTGCGCATATGGGGTACAGGACCGTGGCAATTACCTGGGGCAAGGCCAGCGGCAGAAATCTGAAACTGCCCGTGCAACCAAATTTTGTTCCTGCTCCTGCAGAAGCGGCATCGGAGGAGGCAAAAGGCTAAATAGCCTCGGACTGGCAAAACAAATACCAAGCCGTAACGCGATGAAGGGCATCTAAAGATGCCCTTCTCTTCTTATACCACCATTGGTAAAGCCACATAGCCGTTCAATGGTCAGAGGCTAGCAGGTTATTCTCTTCTCAAATTCCTCCCAAAGCACTTCAGCCATTTGGGGACCAACATCCTCCCATTCATTATTCAATTTGCCGAGATAATCAGACAGATTGCCTGACCATTTTGATTTGTCGGATTCCATGAAGTATCTCAAGAAGCTGCCGTACAGCCCCTCATACATGTAGGGCATGACTCGTTGCATTTCTCTCACCATGACCTCTGCCTTAAGCGTTCTTTTCATCGAAACCTCCCTTTCCAGCGCGCAGAGCCCTCTTTTGTTTCCCTTCTCTTATTCTCTTAGTTGCTCATTGCTTCCGAAGGTTTCAAGTGAGGGGAGGATCTATCTCATGAGAGGCCCAGGAGCCTGGCTGCATTATCCCTCAATAGAGCAGATATGGTGCGGGGTTTCATGGGTAATGCGCGAATTTTGTCTGCCTGGTCTGAGATGGACGCCACTTCAGTGGGCCAGTCGCTCCCGAAAACAAATCGTTCGAAAAAGTTGTCAATCTTCGGAAAAACAGATGGGAGTTGCTTGGGAGGTATACCGGATATGTCGATGTGAAGGTTCTTGTGTCGGCTCAAGAGCCATGCTGCCTCTCTGTACCAAAAGGGCCTTCCCCCATGGCACATGACTATTGATAGGTTAGGAAAATCATCCGCAATGTCATCGAGTAAGAGAGGATTTGCGTAACGTATTCTCGTCTTAGGAAATAATGAAGTTCCGGTATGGAACATGATCGGGATGCCAAGATCCTGTGCCGCCTCGTAGCCTGAAAGCAGTCTCTCGTCGTTGGGATAATAATGGCCGTATGACGGTAGCAACTTGAGCCCCTTGCAACCAAGATCTCTCACGCAGTGTTCTACCTGTTCTCCGGCAGAGACAGAAGATTCCAGGTCAATGGAGCCGAATGCGATGAGTTCCGGGACGTCACGACAGAAATCACCCGTAAATTCGCTTGGAATGGTTCCCGTGACTCTTGGAGAGTATTCGGAAAGGATCACCGCGTGGTCAATGCCCTGATTTTTTAGAAAGTCTCCGAAAGCTCGTGGAGAAAGGATATCCATAAAATCCAATCCGTGAGGTCCCAGGGTATCCTCCAAGTACTGGATCATGTGGGGAGTAAGATGTTCGCGCCTGCCCAGATGAACATGAAAATCAATGATACCCATATCTTGTTATTCCTTTTTCATCCGTGATTGAAAACCGCCCACCACACAACATCCGCACTACGCAAGTATCGACGGGGAATCTCTGTGGCCTTGCTCGATCCGGTGGATCATTCAGCGTCCCCCAACTCCCGGCGACACGAGTTCGGTTCCTCCGAAACTATTACAACGGCACGGATATACCTCCGTCCGAGCGTATGCGCCAAAAGTGCCAAGCCATGAGCACGACCATCAATCCGGGAATGAACAGGACATGCCATGCATAAAGCTTTACCAGAGTATAGTCTGTGACGCCATCAGGCCCCAAGGCAAAAGATGCCAGATGATGTCCCACGACGGGAATGGTCTCCATCAGGTTCCGTGCAATG
>JAUPKT010000053.1 GCA_030837305.1 Thermodesulfobacteriota bacterium | reverse complement strand
CGGCAAGTCCACCCAAGAAACCCCTGACCAGGCTGTCTCCTCCCAGACCCCGAAAAACCAACCCGAACGCAGCGGCTCCGCACAGTATGATAAACACCATGCAGGTGAGTTTCATGGTCTGGATCATGACCCCGCGCAGGATCTTCATATTGAAATTGCGGTTGATGAACGTGAGAAAGGTTGCGCCGACTGCGCCGACTGCTGCGGCTTCAGTGGGTGAGGCAACCCCGACAAAAATAGATCCCAATACGGCCAGTATCAGAAACAACGGTGGCAGCAAGACCTTGCCCACCCGCCTATATAGAACAACCCCTGTGAAATCCGCGAGTTCTTCGGCAGGAATGGCAGGTGCTATTTTTGGGAACAGTTTGGCAGCAATTGCTATGTAAATTATAAAGAAGGCAACCAACACAAACCCCGGTATCACGGCCGCCATGAACAAATCGCCCACAGGGACGCCCACGATGTCCCCGAGCAGAACGAGCACAATGCTGGGAGGAATAATCTGTCCCAGGGTCCCGGAGGCTGCAACGGTTCCGCAAACCAGTTCTTTCTGATATCCCCTGCGAAGCATCGTGGGAACGGAGAGTAGTCCCATCGTAACGACGGTTGCGCCTACTATTCCGGTGGAAGCGCCGAGCAACGCTCCGACTGCCACAACTGATATTGCCAGACCACCTTTGATTTTCGCAAACAGCAAACCCATCGTGTCCAGCAACTCTTCCGCCATGCCGGACCTCTCCAGCATGACCCCCATAAAAACAAACAGAGGGACTGCCATGAGGGTGACATTGTTCATGACACCCCATATTCTCAGCGGAAGCAGATTAAAAAAGCCCCAGCCAAAACCGATGAGGCCGAAGCAGAGGGAAGTCCCCAAGAGGGTGAACGTTACGGGAAATCCCGCCATCAGAAGAATGGTAAGAGCCAAAAACATCCATGCCGGTAAATATTCCATTACACCTCGTCCCCCTCTTCAAGAGGTTGACCGCAAATGACCAAAAAACTCTTGATCCCCAAAGAAATTCCTTGGACCAGAAGAAGCCCAAATCCGATTGGTATGGCAGACTTCAGAAGGAATCGATATGGGATACCGCCTGGATCGCCAGAGCCCTCCAGGGTCGACCATGAATCGTAGGTAAAATTGTATGAGGTGTATATGATCAGATAGCAGCCCGGTATAAGGAAGAAGATAACGCCTATGAGGTTGATCCAGGCCCTGGCCTTTTCACTCACCGCCGCATAGATGATGTCCACCCTCACGTGCCCGTCATGCAAGAGAGTGTACCCGGCGCCCACGAGAAAGACAACGGAGAACAAATGCCATTCCAGTTCCTGCGTGAACACATAGCTGGTGTTGAGAAGGTACCGCATTAAAACATCGGTAAAAACAACGAGAACCATGAGCAAGGTGACCCAGGCGACTCCATTACCCACCAACTCGTTTATGGCATCAATAAGCCTAGCGATTCCTTTAAGAAAATTCATAGTAACCTTTCTATTCACGAGAAATCTTTAGGTTCTCATGCCAGACGCGGATTTCTCTTCCATGACCTGCTCCAAGAAACGGCGAAGGCGAATCCCGAGAAGGGCAAGGGCATTATTCGACTTCCCAAATCAAAGCATTCGGTGAATGTGAAGCCTAGGATTCACAAAATTGTAAATAAAAACGAACAGATTCAGAGCATAACCAAGTTATAAATATTAGAGTGCCTAGAATACGTCAAGTACTATTTGGCCTGATACCGAAAGGATTCATGCCGTGAAATTGGTCCGCATTGTCTCCACTCTGGTCCTGACGTCTCTCTTGGCCATCCCCACCCTCTCCCAAGGACAAACGCCCTCTCGGAAGGAGGGACGAGCCATCTTCCTCGAGGGGCGAGGAATTCAGAAAAAGGCGGTCACCAAAGAAGACCGTGAAGCGGCCCTGAGGAAGTATGAACAGGCCCTTGTGATCTTTGAAAAGGTGGGAGATGAGACCGGTATCAAGATGACCCTCATGAACATGGCCTTTCTTTACGGCGCGCTCAATGAGCATAGAAAAGCGTTAGAGACATATGAGAAATGCTTGATCCTGGTCAAGAAGGACGGCACGCCAAAACAAGAAGCGGTAACGCTCAACAACATAGGCCACGCTGAGAAGACTCTGGGCAATTATGACCGAGCGCTCAGTCTGTTTGCTCAAGCCCTTGAGGTGTCTCGTCTGAGCAACGACATCAAGGGGCAGGCCCTGACCCTGAACAACATCGGGGACGTCTACAACTTGACAACCAAGTACAAGGAAGCCATCGAGCATTACGAGAAATCCCTGGAGCTGAAGAAACAGGTTGAGGACAGGGAAGGAGAAGCCAAGACCTTAAATAACATGGGAATAATCTTTGCGAAGACCGGTCAATATGAGAAAGCTCTGGATACCCACAACAGGGCGCTCGAGATATTTCGGGAAGCAAAGAATGCCAAAGAAGAGGCTGCGGCCCTCAACAATATCGCGTCTGTTTATCGCTCGTACAGGCTTTATCAGAAATCCTTGGACACCGCCAAGGAGGCTTTGGCCATAAACCTTAGGATCGGCAATGCCTTGGGTGAAGCGAACAGTTTAAACCTCATGGGTCTGGTCTACATGTCCTGGGGTCGCTATCAACAGGCTGAAGTCACTTTTCAAAAGGTACTTACTACGGCCAGAAAAATCGAGGTGCCTCGAGTCGAAATGTCGGCCGTGAACAATTTAGGCGAAACCTTTTATTTCAGGGGACAATACCAAAAAGCCCTAAACTCAATCAGAGAGGCTGCGGCAATCGCAAAACGCCTGGGAGACCAGAGGGCGGAAGCGACATTCGTCAGCAACATGGCGGAGGTCTACCGGTCGACGGGTCAGCTCACCAAAGCGTTGGACCTGCATCAGCAAGCGCTTCAGATGCGAAAGGCAATTGACGACAAAGCCGGCCAAAGCTCCAGCCTGAGCAACCTGGGTGAGATTTATCGGGACCTGGGAAAAGTTTCTGATGCCCTCAAGAATTACCAGGAGAGTGCAAAGATCCGAATCAGCATTGGTCTTGATGATAAGGGAGACATGGCACGTGCGGCGCACCTGTATATGGACATTGGTAGACTGGAAGAAGCGAAGATTTTGGCGGCGGAATTGAAAGACGAGTCAGTGCGAGGGCGCCTTGCCATGATGAGGGGTGATTACGATGAGGCAAAGACTTCTTATACAAGACTGTTGCAAAGGGCGGAGAAAACCAGAAATGCCAACCAACTCTTTCTCGCGTACACGGCCCTTGGGGAGATTGCGGAGCGCAAGGGGGATTTGAAAACGGCAGCGGTTTTTTATGAGAAGGGGGTAAAACTCACCGAAGAAATCCGTTCCGGGTTATTGCCGTCAGAGAGGAAGAGTTTCTTTGAAGTCAGGATCGGTGGGTATTACCGTTACCAGCCGGCAAAGGGGTTGGCTCGCGTTAGAGCGAAGCTGGGAAATCCGGAAAAGAGCGTCCAGGCCAGCGAGCTTGTGCGGGCAAGGGCTTTTGCGGATCATCTGGGTTACTCCGGCCTGCCTGAAAATATCCTCCAGGAGGAGGACGAGGCCATCACAACCCTTGCCGCACTGAAGAAGAGCCTCGCGTCCGAGTCTCAACAGGATGAGCCTGAAAAGGTGGCTCACATTCAAGAGCTTGTTGTAGCTGCCGAACAGCAGCTTGCGGCGGTCATCGGCAAACTAAGTAAGGACTACCCCCATTATACTGCGGTAAAATATCCCAAGCCCCTGTCTTTGCAAGAGGCCTTGCTGAAGCCTGATGAGCATGTACTGTATCTCGACTGGGTTGGGGAAGGGGTAAGCGTGATCCTCATCAGGGGGGCTGAAATCTTAAAGAACCGTTACAAACCGTGGCCGACAAACGACCTCGTGCAGTCAATTGCCTCCCTGAGGGCCCCGTTTGAGACTCTTCAGATGGAAAAGTTCGACACAAACTTAGCGTCCCACATTTTCACGAAGCTCCTCGATGGAGTTTTGGAAGGCGTTCCGCAGGGAACTCCTCTGTGCATCATTCCGGATGGACCGCTGGCAGTAATCCCCTTCGAGGCCCTCATCATGCGTGGCAGCACCGTGTGGAAAGACGGCAAGATTGGTGCGTATCCAGACGGTGTCACGTATCTTGGGGACGTCTATCCCATCAGTTACGAAAAATCTT
>JAUPKT010000440.1 GCA_030837305.1 Thermodesulfobacteriota bacterium | reverse complement strand
GTGTTGGCCTGAGGGACCTCTGTGTATCTGCAGGCGATGGTGAGAGAGCTGTGGTCGTCCGAGCCGCCGGTCAACCTTTTTTGCCATGGGTACTGATGTAATGGCGCAAGCTGGTGCTTTTCAGCGAGTTCGTCCATCAAATCGGGGGAGAGCCGACCCAGGACATGAACCAAGGCCTTGTTCTGAGTTTCGTTCCGTGCACCGTTGATTTCGAAGTTACGAAAGAGAAGCAGACACTTCTCGAAGTGGTGCACGCTGAGTTTCCCGTTCACAGAGTACATGGGATGCGCGACTGAATGGAAAATAGCGTTCTGGTTCAAGTAGGACACGAAATCAAACACGTTGCCACGAATATGCTGAATGTCTTTGTGCTGTTCTTCCGTTATGTTGTACACGGTCACGTGGAGTTTGCACTGGTCGTCGGGAAAGTAGGTAGTCACCTCCTAGCTGATAAAGCATCCGTCCAAGTGTGCAATCTCAAGACAACCATCAATCGTATTATGGTCGGTAATGGTCACCACATTCATCCCGCGCAATTTTGCGACACGATACAGATGGAAAGGATCAGTAAAACTCTCGGGACAGTCCAACTTCTTCAATATCCATTCGGACGGTCTCATGGAAAACTTCGAGTGAACATGGAGATCTGCCTTCATGATCTTTTGCGCCCCTCTTATTCTTTCCTGAATTTCGAGATCATTCTATGAGAACGGATTCGCCGGCTCGGACCCTGTCGCCCGTTTTCACTTTGATCACCGCATTTCCCCAATCGGGAATCACGACATCAACCTGAGAACCTATTCGAATCATGCCGAAAATCTGCCCTCTGGCTACCGGATCTCCAATGGGGACGTAGCTATCAATACCCCTGACGCTCTTACCGGCAATCTGGATGACATAGCACTCGGTAGGTACTCCCCGAAAAGATCCTTTGATGCGAGTCACGGTTCGTTCATTTTCGATTATGTGGAGGCTGTTGTCATAAAAGGGTGACCTGCCTAAGAGGATTCTAAGATGCATGGGCCCCATATGACGATTCTCGGTCTTGGCAGGGTAATGATGAATTGCTTCAATGGTGCCGGCTATGGGAGCCCTGTTGTAGTGGACATCGAAGGGACTCATGAAAATTCCTATAAGGATTTTGTCGCCCTCGATGTGTTCCTTCGCGATGTCTTCGATGCGGGCCTCAACACCTTGCTTGATCGTTATAACCTCGTCATCCGGTCTCAGGCGCTTGCAATAGACCACAGTTCCATCCGCGGGGCTCACAAAGCTTTCCCCGGCTGATATCATTCTGTCCGGATTCCGAAAAAACCAAACGTACCTCCAGTAGAGAAAAGCAACGCAAGTCGCCAGAAATATAGTGCAAGCTATGATCATATGCATTCGAAACCTTTCGGATCCAGAACTCTCACCAATGCCACGCCAGAGGAATACGGAAAGTTTATGATTTCGAACGCCTTCTCCTTCGCCTTAAGCACTCTGATCCATTTCATCACGCCTGAGTTACGGACCAATTCTCTGAAATAGATATTGGAATCGTGAAGAAACGCGTACGAGTTCTTGCGACTTCTTTTTAGGAACTCCATGAAGTCGTATTTGACATCCTTATAGGTATGACTGCCGTCGATGAATGCCAGGTCAATTGGAGGGAGTCCGTGCTCGTCGTATGAAGAAAAAAATTCGTCGTTGCGCATCTTGTGATGGGTAACTATTTGGTCGATGCCAAACCGGCGGAAATGGTTCTCCACTTCTGATGGATCATTCCATGTTCCCCTTCCGCCGACGGTTTTCCAGGGACCATCGTTCATAAGGGAATAAGAAGGGTCTACAAAGGTGAGGGTTCCGACCTGGTTGTCTTTCAGGGCAAGGCCGAGGCACACCACGCTGAAACCATAACCGGAACCAATGACGACAACATGCTTGGGCATCAAAGCCCGCGCCACTCCGTAGTATATGAAACCGAACCCGAGATTGAGATTTCTTCTCCGTTCATTGTGCCCAAAGGGTTTTGCATGCTGGAATACTTCGCTGATTGCGTGACAATCGAGGCTGAAGCTGTTTTGACTCTGGATCTGCCTGAGAGATTCGTTGAGCATTTTGCGTATCTTCACCTCCAAGTGCATAACGAGCACCGGTTTACCGTCCAATGCTCGAATTGAGCCGACTTCTGGAACTCCAGCACCCCCCTTGCTTTCCAAAACCTTGGAAAAGCTTCGTCTGCCGCATCTGCATTCACGGCTCGATCCACGAGTTCCGAAAAGCTCGTTTCGTGATATAGCTTTAGGGACAAGATTGAGCGTATCATTAGCGTTGCGTTACTTTTTAGTTAACTCAGCTCAAGGAACCCCTTTATTTTTGACGAACAGGGAACGAACTCAGTATGCTTGGGAATTTCTGTTCTTTTGAGTGGATTTGATGATACTGGGCAGGCTGATTCTCGGGGCTATCAAGAGTAATGTCGGAATCGTATGCATGATCGCAAGAATGCTCATGTGCGGTGAGATTTCCTCGGCGGCATTGGCTTCTCGTGATGGTTCCCCATTCGCCGCTTGTTCATTTCGAGCGACGAGACGCAACCCAAGACGAGCTTCTTTGAGTAATTGGAAGCTGTTCCCTCACGGGGAGACGCGTGGAGCGCAACAACGTTTGTATTTAAGTCCTGAGCCGCACGGACACGGGCCATTCAAAGAAGGGGATTTAATAACCGGCTGTTTGTCGCGAACGCGGCGAATTGTCGTGTAATGTTTCACTAACAGGTAAATTGTCACCCCCGAGAGCGTCAGCCACACAATAACGAGACCTATTATCTCTGTAGTGTTGAACCTTCCGGAGAGAACAAACCATATAATTGCAACAGTCCATATAGAAAGCCATGCGAAACCGTACCACGGGCTTTTTATCTTTTTCATGTCTTGGTCACACCGATTCCTTTATGCATTCTCTGAGAACATATAGCAGTCGTGGGGTTCGCATCGCAACATAAGGGGTGTAAATCCTCCCGATTTAATGCTATCGTGCCGTACTGTTCATGAGTTCTTGAGGGTGCAAAGTGGCTGTATTTCTTTTCATCAACGTCAACCACGATGTGGGACATGAATCGTCGGAAAGCATTCCAATTTCCCTGGGCTACATAGCAGCAGCCCTGAAGGAAACAGGATCAAAAGCCATCATTCTTGACGATCTCCGAGATAACCCGCTCTCTCTGAAGAATGTGGAAAAATGGATCCGGAGGCTGACGCCATCAGTCGTGGGTTTCACCGCTTATCAAAGCACGATGCACAGGATCCGGTTCTTGTGCCGATATATCAAGTCTCGCCACGAACGTGTCCTTACCATGCTCGGAGGACCCCAAATTCTTGCCATGCCATCACAGGGTCTCCAGGAACTTTGCGATGTCGATATATTGGTGCGTGGTGACGGAGAAGCCATTGCGCAGCAAATAGCTGAGGTTCTTGACAAAGGACAGGGACTGGATTTGGTTGACGGCATCACCTTTCGTAAAAACGAGGCCGTCATTGATACCAGGCCCTGGCCTTTGCCGGACGATGACCTCGACCGTTATCCGTCTCCCTATCTCAACAACACCATAAATCTCCGAGGCAAAGACACTGCAATACTGCTTTCATCCCGAGGCTGTAGGCACGTGTGCCGATTTTGCATAACACCTCGTCTTTGCGGAGGGAGGGTGCGATACAACTCTGTGCAGCGCGTCGTAGAGGAAATGGATTACCTGACGAAAAGCGGCATAAAACGATTCTGGTTCGCAGATCCCAACTTCACGGACGATCCTGAGAGGACTTCAGTCCTCCTCCGAGAGAAAATGCGTCGAGGCATACACACCCCGTTCTGGTGTCAAACCAGGAGCGATCTCGTAAATGGCGATATGCTGAGATTACTCAAGGAGGCCGGAGCTGATACCATTGCATTTGGATTGGAATCCGGGAGTCCCTCTGTTCTAAAGAAAACGGGCAAGGGCATTGAGCTGGATCATCTGCGTGATAATATTGTCACAGCGAAATCTCTTGAAATGGACACTGAGCTTTTTTCCATTTTTGGCTTGCCGGGTGAAACCGTTGAGGATGCTCGCAAGACCATGGAATTTCTGAGGTCTCTGGAGATCCCCATAGAGTCCAATTCGGGGTCGCAGCAGATGCAGCTCTATTTCGGCTCTGTATTCGAGAGAGGTCCGGAGGCATTTGGCATTAGCCCGGAAAAGATATATCGACCTGCTTATCTCTCAGTCGGTGAGCAGTATGAAACTGCGGAAATGACGTCGGCGGATTTGGTAAAAGTCAGAAATCTTTGGGCCCTTGCCAATGCTCAATTAGAGACGGACGTGTATTACAAGCAGAGAACATTCGAAATCCTCCAGTTTCTCTTGGAAAACCGGAAAGATCTCGAGGAGGAGCCATCGTTTCATGCCTTTGGAGCTTTGGCCTCTGCTGCGATAGAAGAATACACGCTCCTTGATAAGTTTTTGGAGG
>JAUPKT010000439.1 GCA_030837305.1 Thermodesulfobacteriota bacterium | reverse complement strand
CGTTGGCTTGAGGAACTCAACGTGCATGGCCCGTGTCCAGCCGGCCTTGACGTCACCGTCATCTTCCATGGAGATGCCTCCGTCTCTACATTCCAGGGCGAACGCAGTCCAAGCGCTGTGACAGTCAATGAGGGTGCAGGCTATGCCGCCGTTGAGGTATCCTGGATAGGAACAGTGGTGCTCTGCTGCATGCCACGTGCAAATGCCCTCGTCGCCCTCAAGAAAACTCTTTATCTTTAAGCCTGCGCGGTTGTCTGCTCCGCAACCGTAACACTTACGTATCCCCGCATCCCTGTTCAGTCGATCCTGTAAAGGAATCTGGTCTCTTACCGGCATCTTATTTCACTTTCTCCTCAAAATATCCCTGGGCCTCATGAGGGAAAATAGCATGAATCAATATTTCTTCATCTGTGAGACCCGGGAATTTCTTCTCAAGTTCCGGCCACATGGGTGGTAAGAGTTCCGCAGGTCGCACCGTCACAGGTTGCTCACCTTTCAATACTCGAGATTGCAACTCTTTATTGACCGGCGCCGGAGTCTCCCCGTACAGACCCTTCAGCAGATTCGCCGTGTGATTTGCAATGATCTTGTACCGCCCCAACATTACGTTGAAGGTTGCCTGGGAAACCACTATTTGTGAAGTTGGGGTCACCAAGGGTATCCATCCCAAATCTTCCCGAACACGGGGAATCTCATCAATGATTTCTTCCAGGCGGTCTAAAGCATTCTGAATCTTGAGTTGGCTCGTGAGATTCGACATGACGCCGCCAGGGATTTGGGTCACCAACATTCTGCAATCGACCCCACTGTACGGTGCTTCAAAGTCGCTATATAATTTACGCACGGCTTTGGCTTCTTCCGCGGCAAGCGTAAGTTTTTCGAGGTTGCAGCCGGTGTCATACCCAAGACGGTGCAATGAATATACCAGCGATTCTGTACACGGATGACCCGTACCCCCGGCAAATGGGCTGAGCACGCTGTCAAGCATATCGCAACCGGCTTCAACTGCCTTCAGGGCCGACATCATGCCCATGCCGCAACTGTCGTGAGTATGCAAATGAATGGGAACATTCACGGCCTTCTTGAGACTGGACACCAATTCAAAGGTTGTCGAAGGGTCGATCAATCCGGCCATATCTTTAATTGCTATCTGATCCACGCCCATGTCTTCAAGTTGCCTTGCCTTGGAGACGAACTTCTCTATGGTATGAACCGGACTGATGGTGTAACAAACAGCGCCCTCTGCCGTCTTGCCTACCTCTCTCACAGCCTTAATAACGGCTTGGTGATTCCTGACGTCATCCAAGGCATCAAAAATCCTGAAAACATCTATTCCATTGCGGGCCGCAGCGGCTACAAACTTGCCCACGACATCATCGGAGAAATTCGAGTATGCAACAAGGTTTTGCCCCCTGATCAACATCATGGCCTTGACATGGGGCATGGCTTCCTTCAACCTTCGTGAACGCAACCATGGGTCCTCTCGCAAGTATCTCACGCAGACATCAAACGTGGCGCCTCCCCATGTTTCAGCTCCGTAGATGCCCGTATCAGCCAGTTTGGCCGCTATTTTTAGCAAGTCTTCCAGTTTGATTCTCGTCGCCACTTTGCTCTGGGAACCGTCTCGAAGAGTGATGTCAAAGATCCTCACATGCTTGGCAGGCTCAACCGTCATAACGACCTCCTAAAGTTTGTCATTCTGCTATATACTAGGGAATCTGTCGGACTTCAATCACCTTGACTGAATCAATTGTGGGAGAGAGTTGCTGAAACGCAAGATTTCGGGATGCATCAATGGTTATGATAATTGGCGGAGAACTCACGTGTTGGTTCAGGGGTTTTCAGGTCGGTATCGAGCCGACAGGGTACAGCCTTTTGACAAACTCTCTCTCTTCATCTGCTGAAAGAACCTCACCGTCAAGCCTCGCGTCTCTCACGGCACCGAGGATTGAAGAAAAAACAGGTCCTGGCTCATAACCCATTCGCTTGAGTTCTCTTCCTGTAAGGTGTGGCTTTACGTGCCTGAACACACTTACATATTCGGAAATGGACATTCGCGTCTCTTCGCGCGCGGTCTTCGCCATCATAAATAGGAGAGATTCAAGAGGAAATATTCTCAACAACCGGGCGATCTCACTCGGGCGCAAGCTGCCCGATGAAGCAAAACCGGCAAGGCATTTGCGTATTTCGGTCCGATCCAAGAGCCATCTCTTCCGAAGACTGCTCGGGAAAGAGAGCCTCTCCATGACACCGTCGCATTCGTCGTTCGTCAACACGTCCGTCAAGGCCAGAAGATAAACGCGCCAAGTTTCCAGCCTGTCCCGGCTGAATGAGTATCTCCACCAAGAGAGAACGCCTGACACAGATTCGCATAAGCCGCTCACCTTGTCACCAAAGGTCAATGCCTCGTGAATCGCCTGAAGAACTCCGTAACCTGCCATGGCACTAAGACCAGCCGATGGCGACTTCTCGTCGAGAATATGTATCAGCTCGTTGGTGATCCTCTTTCCGTCTACCTTGTCAAAGACCCTCATTTTTACGGCACCTCGCATGAGGGCGGCGGTATGTTTGGCAATAGTAAAACCAAAACGGCTGCTAAAGCGGATCGCACGCATAATGCGCGTCGGATCTTCTACAAAAGCTAAGTTGTGAAGAACCCGAATGACCCGTTCTTTAATATCACGACCTCCACCAAAGAAATCCAGGACCTGACCAAAACCGGATGGATTCAGACTCACAGCCAGGGTGTTGATCGTGAAGTCTCTCCGATACAGGTCTCGCTTGATGGAACTTGTCTCCACAGTCGGCAAGGCCCCTGGGCTTTCATAATATTCGTGGCGTGCCGTTGCTATGTCGATCTTGACTCCGTCGTGGAAAAGCATCACCGCAGTGCCGAATTTCTCATGACTCCGAACACGGCAGCCCGCAAAATGAGAAGCCAACTCCCGAGCAAAAGGGATCCCTTCTCCTTCAACCACCAGATCAAGATCAAGGTTGCTATTTCGCAACAACAAATCTCTAACGGCTCCTCCCACAAGAAAAACAGCCTCGCTCCGACCCTCCGAAACCTCGCCGGCTGTTCTCAAAATCTTGAGTAAACGAAGCGGCAATCGTTCGTCCAGGAGCTTTTTCACGCTCCGTGTACGCTGACGTCCGGTGGGGAATTCATCCGGGCCGGTGGTATCACTTGTCAACGGAAGTTTAAGATGTTCGAGAAGATCGCTCCGCGATATCACCCCAACCAGATTGCCGCCATCCACCACCGGTACTATCCGATACCGCCTGTCCACGGTAATGCGCAATACCTCTTCGATTGGGGTTTCCGACGTTACCGTTGGTACTCCCGGATTCATGTATTCCGTAACGGACTGATGTTCCAAACCATGATGAACGGCCTTTTCCACTGAATTTCTGTGCAGGATACCCAGAACCGATCCAGAGCTTACCACCGGCAGCGAACTCACCTGATAGCGACTCAAAAACTCCCCAGCTTCACTTATTGTTTTGTCCGGCTCGAGGAAAATAACAGGCCTGCTCATTATTTCACCAGCGGTCTGTTTTGGCCTTACACGCTCGTTGAGAAGGCTAAGCAGCTTCTCACGTGCCTCGAAGAGAGAACTGTCCCTGACAGTTGCACTCGCAGCCTGAGGGTGACCACCTCCGCCGAACTCCGCTGCTATATCACCCGCATTTACCTCGCCTACACTGCTGCGACCAATGAGATGGATCCGATCCTCCATCCTGACCAGCGCAAAAAGAGCGTCTATGTTCTCCATATCCTTGAATTTGTGAACCAGAAGGGCAAGGTCCCCCACATAATTCTCAGCAGCCGCAGTCGTAATCACAATCTCCAGCCCGCCAATATTTATCTTCTCTGATTCCTGAATGAGCTGGTGAAGTACTTCTATTTGGTCTGTAGTCAAGTCTGACGTCATCATGTTAGCTATGATGTTGAGATTGGCCCCCCGAGACAGAAGCCAGCTTGCGGCCTCCATGTCCGCGCTCTTCGTGGATGGAAAGGTAAAAGACCCGGTGTCCTCATAGATCCCCAACGCAAGTACGGTGGCCTCCTCTGCGGTCAACTCAATGCCCCGGTTGCGAATTTCTCGTATGAGCAAAGTCACCGTAGCGCCCACCTCTTCCACAACCTCTAGAGAGCCGGTGATATCGTCTTCAGCATCCGGATGATGATCGTATATGTGTATTTCCGTCTCCCCTGAGCCCACAATTTGGGCGAAACGACCAATCCGACTTTTTTGACGTGTGTCGACGAGAATAAGACGATCGATTTTCTCCAGGGGAATGTCTTTGGCGCGTTCGATGGACAATATGTAAAGTGTTGATTCCATGAAGAAATCTCTAACATTTTTACCCTGTGATCCTGAAAAAGAAACCAGCGCGTCAGGATAGAGCTTCTTTGCGGCCACCATGGAGGCGAATGCGTCAAAGTCTGCACTGATGTGGGTGGTAATGACATCCATGATAAACTCCAAGAACTCAAGGACTATTCTTGTACCAAATGGGACACAAATGTGATATAGAATAATTCCAATTGGGCTCCTGGTATCAGGCTCGGACCCGCACCCCTCGTAATGTAATCATCTATTGAGACGAGGGACTTCAGAAAAGACCTATGCTTCCCAATCTGCTTCGGCCTCTTATATTTATCTTCACGCTGATTGGTCTTGTGCTCCTCTGTTGGAAACCCTTATGGGCCGAATTTGATGCCGGTCAATGGGGGTTGAGAAGAAGTGTCGCTATCTCTGACACAGTTGAACCCGGCTTAGTGGCCCTGCCGCTGCACGCGGAAGTTTTAGAGCGGTGCAGGCATGATCTCAAAGACATCATGATCTTAACCTCCGACGGAGCGAGAGTGATCAGTTATGTGACTCCCGTCCTTCTGCCTCGCCGGCCTCAAGAAGTACCCGTGGAAATCACACGAGTGAATATTGTTCCCGGCAGTTGGACCGACATTGTCATAGACAAATCCTCAAAAATTCCCACTACCGGTGTTCGTCTTAATACTGACGCTCATAATTTTGTCAGGCGCATAGAAATACGAGGCTGGGATGAGGATTCCGAAATCTACCTTGTCCGTCTTGACGGTCTCATCGCTGATGTCACAGCACCACTTCCCATCAAGATGGTTGATGTGTTCCATCCGTCCAACACGTTCCGGTATTTAAATTTGAGGATTTACGAAGACGGGCAGGGGCCCCTCAAAATTGACCGGATAATATGCCTGGGAGACAATGCAGATAAAGGTTTCCTGAGAAAACTACCGGCAAGAATCCTAGAGAATGAATACGGTGCGTCTAAGGGGAAAAGCCTCGCAGTTTTTGACCTTGGTGAGAAGAGGTTTCCACTCGTGACATTTGCCATGGTAACCGGAAGTGCGGAATTCTCCAAAAAGGCTACCTTGTATGGAACGGCTCAAATAGAGAATGCCACATGGACGACCATCCACGACGCGTTTTTCTTCCGGATTCGAAGAGGCGTTTCGTACGGAGAGCAGGTGACAGCCCACGTGCCGCCACAAGTCTTCAGGTATTTCAAACTAGAGTTACGAGGCGATGGGCCGGAGGTGCCGATAGAGCGGATTCATTGTGTCGGTCAGGCCCCATTGGTGGTCTTCCAGCATAAGCGGGGCACCACGTACGATCTTTATTACGGCAACCCTGAACCACGTGAATCCTCAAATGATCTCAACCCGGAACTCAAGGACCTGCGCATTTCCATCCTTGACACGTCAGAGGTTGCCATAGGGGCTGAAGAAAAAAATCCAAGTTGGAGACCTCGTCCGCAGGAGACCGGCCTTCAAAGAAACGAGACGGTCGTGATCGTAGCCAAGCTTGGCGCGATTATGGCTGTAATGGGGCTGCTCTTCACGCTTTTCTGGCTCATGTTGAAAAAAGGCTCCCTTGCCCGTAAACGGTAGCCTGGAGAATGCACGGGTTCTTGCAGGAGCCGCAGCCGGAACTGTGCAAGTCAGTCCTCATTCAGAGTCCTCTGCACACCACACGATGCGTTCAGCAACGAGGCGCCCGATTTCAGGTTCAGAATACCCCAATTCTCTCAGTATTTCGCCGGAATGCTCACCGAATCGGTAGGCAGGTCTTCTAATATTCCCAGGGGTTTCACTCAACTGAATAGGGATACCCGGTTCACAAATTCCCTCAGGACTAAATCTGATCAACTCTCTACTCTGTATGTGCTCTTGTTTACTCAACTCCAACCCTGACAGAACAGGGGCGACACAATCGTCGTCTTCATCGAATACATCGACCCAATCTTCGAGGTTTCGAGCACCAAAGATCGTCTCTAAGTGACGGCTGATCGCCTCGGCAAACTCTTGTTCATGCTGTTTGTCAATATACTCCGGGCAACCCAGCTTATGGCAAAAGTGTTCCCAAAGGTGTCCCTCCAGAGCCCCCACTGTTATATAACGATTATCCATTGTACGATATGCCCTATAGTAAGGAACGGGAGGACGATGAACCGAACCTTTTCCATCGG
>JAUPKT010000438.1 GCA_030837305.1 Thermodesulfobacteriota bacterium | reverse complement strand
TGAGAGATCTCGTAGATCGGGAGGCGGATGGCGATCCGTCGCTGCTTGGCGTCGTCGCATGTCGGTTCACCGGCATGGTCTTACCGGGATCCGAATTACGGGTCATCCTACAGGGACGAGTAGCGGATGAAGCCGGTAAAGACCTGTTTTTCAGGGTCCTGAATGCAGGTGGGGACACCGTTCTCTCTGACGGGTATGCGCGGATCGAACGGAATCTCGACCAAAGAGAACCTAAGACAGTCATGTCGTAACATTTGATTTCGAGCAAGATTAAGGAGGGAATCGTGAGCTGGGAACGCTTGACGCAAACGTGGCATTACGTAGAGAAATGGGCTGCAGCAAAGCCCCAGACCGAAGCGATGGTCTTTGAAAGCGAACGGCTCACCTGGGCCGATTTCAAGGCCCGCACGGATCGGATAGCACGGGCTTTGCTCGAAATAGGAGTGGAAAAGGGAGATCGTATTGCCATGCTATCCGCAGCACGTAACGAGTTCCTGACAACATTCATGGCCGCAGGAAAAGTCGGTGCGGTGTGGCTCGGGTTGTCTCCCAAGTCCACGCTGGATGAATTGCGATACGTTCTCGGAGACAGCCAACCCAAGGTGCTCATCGCACTACGGGAATTCATGGGAAACGACCTCACTCCTTTTATCAAGATCCTCATGCAGGAATTCTCATGCCTCAAGAAGGTGCTCATCATCGGCGATGCCTTTGGAGGAGCGGAGAAGCTGGATGAGTTCGCATACCGGCCACGGCCGGAAGGCGACACCGAATTGTCAAAACGGGCGTCTGAGGTTGCTGACGTTGATCCCACACTACTGCTCTACACCTCCGGGTCCACGGGCAAGCCGAAGGGAGTAGTCCACACTCACAAGAGCATCGTGGAAAATATCAAGGTCGAGGTGAAGAAGTTCTCCTTTGATGAATACAGCCGAGCACTTATTCATTTCCCCATTAATCACGTCGCGGCAGTTGTGGAACTCGGTTTTGCAGCGATCTTGGCGGGAGGCTTCATTGTTTGCATGGATCGGTTCGATCCCGCTGAATCCCTCAGGATGATCCCAAAGGAAAGACTCACTGTGCTTGGGCAGGTCCCAGCCATGTTTCTGCTCCAGTTCAGAGATCCGCAGTTCGGTCAGACCGACTTCAGCAGCATCAGGCAGTTTGTATGGGCCGGAGCCGCTGCACCGAGGATCATGGTGCAAGTGCTCTCTCAGATTTGTGCCAAGACTGGTGCAGTCATGATGACAGGCTACGGCAGCACCGAGGTGAGCGGATTCGTGACGTACACCGAGAAAGGTGATGGCCCGGATAAATTGCTCCACACAGCGGGAAAAATTGCGGACCCCTTTGAACTCAGAATCACTGGTCCCGATCGCCAGGAGGTCTCTGACGGGGCAGTTGGAGAAATAGCCGTGAGAGGCCCCTTCCTCATGAAAGGGTACTACAACAATCCTTCAGAGACAGCAAAGGTCATCGATCCAGCGGGATGGTATTACACGTCCGACCTCGGTTTCATGGATCCAGAAGGCTACATCCACCTCACCGGACGATCATCGGAAATGTTCAAGAGCGGTGGAGAGAACGTCTACCCCCGTGAAGTCGAGGAAGTGATCGAATCCCACGATGCCGTCCTCTTTGCTGCAGTCGTAGCGGTCCCAGACGCAGTCTTTCAGGAAGTCGGATGGGCCTTTGCAATGCTTCAGCCCGGCAAGGATGTCACGGCGGAACAGTTGCAGGAGTTTTGCAAAGTCAAGTTGACGAACTTTAAAGTACCGAAACGTTTCTTCGTACGACCGATTCTGCCGCTGTTACCGAACGGCAAGGTAGACAAGGTGGCTCTTAAAGCGGAAGTACAGGAAATTATGGCTCAGAAACAGGGTCAAACCGTGAGCTGAAACAAGAATTTACGACCGGGAACCGGTTTCATTATCCCATCCCGCCACGGCGTCATGCGCAAAGCGTCGTATACAGGCCTCCAGGCCGTTTGCCACATAGAACTTGGGTGGCATGAGATCATCTCCCCGCGTGACGACTCCTTCTTTCCGAGCAGTTGCCTCGAGTTCTGTGAAAGGATAAATACGAATTCCCACCGTCATCCTCAGGCTCTCAAGGTTGAGAGAATCTGCAAACGTAAGGCTTTCAAGTGCCGAGGATTGGGTTTCGCCCGGTCGCTATTATGTCTCTGCAAAGATGCTTGGCATAGGAGGGAGGCAAGTTAAACGTATTGTCCACGAAGTAATACTGTTTGAAACTGGCGTGCTCGACTCGAGCAAGCCACTGCGTCACCATGCCGGGCGAACGCCTTCTCAAAATGTTACCCTCAATGGATGCGGTGGAACAGTAGCTGCAATCCATGGCACAGCCACGACGTGTTTGGACCGGAAGCCAAAAATTGGGGTCTCCTGCCAATGCATGCGGCAACAAAGCCATATCGGGAAGCGGGATGCTGTCCAGATCCTTCAGAAAGGATCTTTCTACAGGGCTCTCCAGACTCGGAAGCTATAGTCCCGGAATGCCACGAGGATCAAGCCGTCTCTCCAAGCGGTCCAGCAAGAGTAGCAAAGCCATTTCCCCTTCCCCTTGAATCCCCATGTCTGCCCCGACGTACTCGAGTAAAGTATTCGGATACATGCTGTACCCGGCACAACCAAGGACAATGGGGGGCTCTCGTAACCGCTCTGCAAGCTTCGACGACTCTTCTGATTTCGTTAAGGAAGACCTTTGTGCCAACCATATGTTGGTCGTCTATGTTCCTGACTGATATTCCGACAATGTCCGGGTCGAACTCCTCCACCGCATTCTTCACTGCCTCACCGTAGCCTTGCGTCTCTATCATATCCAAAACATGCACGCGATGACCGGCTTTCTTAACTGACTCTGCTACGCAGGCTAAACCCGGGGGCCACGTCCGCATGTTGATCTCTTCCCTGTTTGCTGAAATCAAAAAAACTTTCAAGAAAGATTCCGCCTTCCTCGGTGATTCTTCTCTGACACTGTATTTGTTCGTCGTCCGAAATAGGTGTTCCTGAAAGATAGGCAGTCACCCGTGGCCGTTATGCCTCCAACACGAACCATTCTCAGTCTGAGCAACCCCGCAGCGTCAAACCCGTGATCCTGATATCCCTTGTGTACAGGCTCAAGCTATTGAGGTGAAGAGTTTTCCTCCCAGCGCCGGCGTCTCAGAATAGTCTGCATACGCCACTATCGTTATAACGACCGATTTTCGCGTATGGACAAACGAAAGAGAACTGATCAGAAATCCGTGACAGGGGTATGGATGAACTGAGAAAGATTGATCCGGCGGAATAGAAACTTCCCTATAAACATGACCGCGAAACGAATAATCAGGCACGAAAATTAGTCTGATTGCTGGGCCGATATCAAAGAGAAAGCCCCAGGAGCGCTGTAGGGCGATCTTCCCCTTTGCAGGACCCCATTGCCTTGCAGAGAAGCTCCGTTGTATTCTTTGGCATCATGGTAGGCATAAAGGTGCTCAACAGGTTAGATGTCTTGTGTTCTATTGGTATTGTGTTCCTCGGCTTTTGCTGATGTATCACTCGAACTAAGAGCATCTATCAGCTTGGATTTACCATGACTTTTGTCTTTGCTAATCTCAGATTCTTTGTTATTCTGTAGCATAAACCGATTGTCCTCCATAATATTCGGATAAAAGGACAGTACTATGAGTCGCCGGATGTCTGCATGGGTCGGGTTTACCGCCCTACTATTGGTGGTCTTCGGTGTATTACCGGTAGCCGCGCAGGGCTTGCTTTATCGCAATGCCAGTACGAGTACGGCTGGAATTGAGCCGTCCTTTGGCATCGGAGTGGGCGTAAGGAAGTATTTCAACAGCTTCACTTCGTGGCAGTTTCCCAATAGATTCCCGCCCAACCAAGATCCCTACTCTCGGTTGGAATGGCCTTGGGATCAAACATTCTTCGTGGCAAGA